>NZ_SMKJ01000153.1:0-16292 GCF_004348615.1 Micromonospora sp. KC207 | reverse complement strand
CCGAACCCGGAAGCTAAGCCCTCCAGCGCCGATGGTACTGCACTCGGGAGGGTGTGGGAGAGTAGGACACCGCCGGACATTCTTTCCGGTCGAGGGCTGCCCCAATGGGGGTGGCCCTCGACTGCGTGGTTGTGGGTTGCGGTTTCAGGGTCATCCTTGTGGGGGTGACCCTGAACCGTTCCCAGGAACCGGAGGTCGGATACCACTGAGCAACCGGGATGGTGGACTGCGACGGACAAGAGGACAGCGGCCCATGGCCCCTCGGGACGCCCCGGTAGCCGTCGGGAATCCTGATCTGGATCAGGAGCGACTCTGAATCTCCTCGCGCATCTGACGCAGCAGGTCACCGGCGGATTCCACCGGACGGCCCGGAAACATCGCCATCGCGACGCTGCCGTGGTCCGCCCAGCCGCAGATCGCGAAGTCGCCGCCCTCGCCGCTGGTCGTACCGCACTTCATCACCCCGCCGAGCCGGCCGGGGGGAACCTCCCGCAGGCCGGTGACTTTCCCGGTCTCGTCCGTCATCAGGCGGAACAGGGTGTCGAGGTCGCGTTCCGGCTGCCAGAGCAGGGTGGTGCCGCCGAAGACGAGCACCGCCCGCTTGTCGTCCGCCGGGTCGCGGTAGACGGTGCCGAAGCTGCGGTCCAGGTCGATGTCGGCGGACAGCCCGTCGCGCAGGTAGTCGGCGGTGCTGCGCGCGCGTTCGCTGTCGTCCCGCTGGAGGCCGGCGACGGTGGCGGGGCTGGACAGTTCAGCGTCCTTCTGCTGAGCCACCCGCCAGCCGGCGACGCCGAGCGCACCCACCCCGGCGAGGCCGGCCGCCAGCACCACCGCGAGGACGACCAGCCGGCGCCGGGACCGCGAAGAGCGCCCGGGAGCGTCCTGCGGGTCCCGGTTGCCGAGCCGGATCGGTTCCTCGGTGAGGTCGATCGGCTCGGGCTCGCCGGCGAGCGAATGCTCGGTGAGATGCGCGTCGGACATAGCCGACACCGTACGCGAACAACAGGTGGTGCACGTCAGGTCGGCAGAAGCGCTCCGTAGACTTTGAGGGTGACCGAGAGACTGGATGCCCGACGCCCCGACGCCCCGACCCTCTCCGCCCAGTATCAGCCGGGCGAAGTGGAGCAGCGACGGTACGAGCAGTGGGTAGCCGGCGGCCGGTTCCGGGCGTCGGCCCAGAGCGACAAGCCCCCGTTCACCGTGGTCATCCCCCCGCCGAACGTCACCGGTTCGCTGCACATGGGCCATGCGTTCGAGCACACGCTGATGGACGCGTTGACCCGTCGCAAGCGGATGCAGGGCTTCGAGGCGCTCTGGTTGCCGGGCATGGACCACGCCGGCATCGCCACCCAGAACCTGGTCGAGCGGCAGCTGGCGAACGAGGGCCTGTCCCGCCACGATCTGGGTCGCGAGAAGTTCGTCGAGCGGGTGTGGCAGTGGAAGGCCGAGTCCGGCGGCGCGATCCTGGGTCAGATGCGCCGCCTCGGCGACGCCGTCGACTGGAATCGCGAGCGCTTCACCATGGACGCCGGCCTCTCCCGGGCCGTGCAGACCATGTTCAAGAAACTCTTCGACGACGGATTGATCTACCGGGCCAACCGGATCATCAACTGGTGCCCCCGTTGCCTGACCGCGCTGTCCGACATCGAGGTCGAGCACACCGACGACGACGGCGAGTTGGTCTCGATCCGGTACTCCGACGACGTGGTGGTCGCCACCACCCGGGCCGAGACGATGCTCGGCGACACCGCAGTGGCGGTGCACCCGGGCGACGAGCGGTACCAGCACCTGATCGGCACCGAGGTCGAGGTGCCGCTTACCGGCCGGCATATCCCGATCGTGGCCGACGAGCACGTCGACCCGAGCTTCGGCACGGGCATGGTGAAGGTGACCCCGGCGCACGACCCGAACGACTTCGAGATCGGCCAGCGGCACGCCCTGCCGGCCTTGACGATCATGGACGAGCGTGGGGTCATCACCGCCCCCGGCCCGTTCCAGGGCTTGGACCGGTACGAGGCCCGGCCGGCGATCGTCGCGGCACTGCGCGAGCAGGGCCTGATCGTGGCCGAGAAGCGGCCGTACGTGCACGCCGTCGGCCACTGCTCGCGGTGCAAGACCACGGTCGAGCCGCGGCTGTCGTTGCAGTGGTTCGTCAACACCGCCCCGCTGGCCAAGACGGCCGGTGACGCGGTGCGCGACGGCCGGGTGAAGATCGAGCCGGCCGAGCTGGCCAAGAGGTACTTCGCCTGGGTCGACAACATGCACGACTGGTGCATCTCCCGCCAGCTTTGGTGGGGCCACCGCATCCCCGTCTGGTACGGCCCGGACGGCGAGATCGTCTGCGTTGGCCCCGACGACGAGCCGCCGACCGGCACGGGCTGGCACCAGGACGAGGACGTGCTGGACACCTGGTTCTCCAGCGGCCTGTGGCCGTTCTCCACCCTCGGCTGGCCCGAGCAGACCCCGGACCTGGCGAAGTTCTACCCGACCAGCGTCCTGGTCACCGGGTACGACATCCTGTTCTTCTGGGTCGCCCGGATGATGATGTTCGGCCTGTACGCGATGGACGGCCGGCAGCCGTTCGACGTGGTCGCCCTGCACGGCATGGTCCGTGACGAGCACGGCAAGAAGATGTCGAAGTCGTTCGGCAACGTGGTCGACCCGCTGGACTGGATCGACCGGTTCGGCGCCGACGCGACCCGGTTCACCCTCGCCCGGGGTGCCAACCCCGGCCAGGACGTCCCGGTGAGCGAGGACTGGTGCCAGGGCTCCCGTAACTTCTGCAACAAGCTCTGGAACGCCACCCGCTTCGCGTTGATGAACGGCGCGCACGTCGACGGCCCGTTGCCGGCGGCCGGGCAGCTCTCCACCGTCGACCGGTGGATCCTGTCCCGGCTGGCGTACGTCACCGCCGAGGTGGACGAGCAGTTCGAGGCGTACGAGTTCGCGAAGGTCTGCGATCTGCTGTACCACTTCGCGTGGGACGACGTCTGCGATTGGTACGTGGAGCTGAGCAAGCCGGTGCTCGCCGAGGGCGGCCCCGGGGCCGACGCCACCCGCCGGGTGCTCGGGCACGTGCTCGACCAGCTGCTGCGGCTGCTGCACCCGGTGATCCCGTTCGTCACCGAGGAGCTGTGGACCGCGCTCACCGGCGGGGAGACGGTCATGACGGCCGCCTGGCCGGTCGCCGACCGTACCGGAATCGACGACGCCGCGGAGGGCGAGGTCGGCACCGTCCAGCGGGTGGTGACCGAGATCCGGCGCTTCCGGTCCGACCAGGGCCTGCGGCCCACCCAGCGGGTGGTCGCACGGCTCGACGGCCTGACCGGCGCGGGCATCGCCGGCCACGAGCGGCTGATCCGGTCGCTGGTCCGGCTCGACCCGCCCGGCGACGACTTCCAGGCCAGCGCCACCCTCACCATGCCCGGCGAGGTGAGCGTCGCGCTGGACACCCGGGGGTCGATCGACGTGGCCGCCGAGCGCGCCCGGCTCGCCAAGGACCGCGCGGCGGCCGAGAAGGAGGCCGCCCAGGCCCGGGCGAAGCTGGACAATCCGGCGTTCGTCGGAAAGGCCCCGGAACCGGTGGTCGCCAAGATCCGGGACCGGCTGGCCACCGCCGAGGCCGACCTGGTCCGCATCGACGCCGCACTGGAGGCGCTCCCCTCGTGACTGACCGCACCGATAGCACCGACCGCACCGACCGCGCCCGTGGGGGCGGCGGCGTGCACCGCGGCGAGTTCGCCGCGGTCGACGCCGAGCTGGCCGGGCGCGGCTTCACCCGTGTGCACTTCGAGCTGGAGCGCATCGAGACGCTGCTCGACCTGCTCGGTAGCCCGCAGCGGGCGTACCCGTCGATCCACCTCACCGGGACCAACGGCAAGACCTCGACCGCCCGGATGATCGACTCGCTGCTGCGGGCGTTCGGCCTGCACACCGGCCGCTACACCAGCCCGCACCTGGACAGCGTCCGGGAGCGGATCAGCCTCGACGGGGAGCCGGTCGGCGAGGAACGCTTCGTGGCCACGTACCGCGAGGTGACGCCGCTGGCCGAGCTGGTCGACCGGCGCTCCGCCGAGCCGCTGACGTACTTCGACATGACGACGGCGCTGGCGTTCGCGACGTTCGCCGACGCCCCGGTGGACGTCGCGGTGGTCGAGGTGGGGCTCGGCGGCGCGGAGGACGCCACGAACGTGATCCAGGCCGGGGTGGCGGTGCTCACCCCGATCGGACTCGACCACACCGAATGGCTGGGCGACACGCTCCAGGACATCGCCCTGCACAAGGCCGGGATCATCCACAAGGGAGCCACGGTCGTCTGCGCGGCGCAGGAGGAGGAGGCCGCCCGGCCGATCCTGGAGCGCTGCGCCGAGGTCGGCGCGACCGTCGCCCGCGAGGGGTCCGAGTTCGGCGTGCTGCGCCGGTCGGTCGCCGTCGGCGGCCAGGTGCTGAACATTCAGGGGCTCGGCGGGGTGTACGAGGAGGTGTTCGTCCCGCTGCACGGCGCGCACCAGGCGCAGAACGCGGCGGTTGCGCTCGCTGCCGTGGAGGCGTTCCTCGGTGCGGGGACGAATCGGCAGCTCGACGTCGAGACCGTACGGGAGGGCTTCGCCACCGTCAGCTCGCCCGGCCGGCTGGAGAAGGTGCGCACGGCCCCGACGGTCCTGCTCGACGGCGCGCACAACCCGCACGGCATGGCCGCCACGGTGACCGCGTTGCAGGAGGAGTTCGCGTTCAGCAAGCTCGTCGGCGTGCTCGCCGTCCTCGGCGACAAGGACGCGGCGGGTCTGCTGGAGCTGCTGGAGCCGGTCCTCGACTCCCTGGTGGTGACCCGCAACTCCTCGCCCCGGGCGATGCCGGCCGAGGAGCTGGCCGCGCTGGCCCGGGAGGTCTTCGGGCCGGAGCGGGTGGAGGTGGCCGAGGAGATGCCCGACGCGATCGAGGCGGCGGTCGCCGAGGCCGAGTCCGACGTGCCCGGTGAACTGGCCGGGGTCGGCGTGCTGATCACCGGGTCGGTGGTGACCGTGGCCGACGCCCGCCGGCTGTTCAAGCGATGACGCCCCCCGACGAGGGCCGCCCGGCCCTCGAGGAGCGTCCATCGTCTCCGGTGGGCGGTGGCGCGGGCCCATCGTCTCCGGTGGGCGGTGGCGCGGGCCCATCGTCTCCGGTGGGCGGTGGCGCGGGCCCGGCGGACAGTGGGACGGGTTCGGTGGGCGGTGGCCCGGTGGGTGCCGGGCCCGGGGGTGCGCCGGGGCAGCGGCGTTCCGGGCTGCGCAACCCCGAGGGGGCGGTACGGGGCCTGGGCGCGGGAACGCTCGGCCTGGAGGCGCTGGTGCTGCTGCTGGCGATCCAACCAATCCGGGTGGTCGGCGGCGAGCTCAGCGGCGCGGCGATCGCGGTGATCGTGGCGCTGGCCGTGACGGCGGTGGTGCTCGCCGGGACGATGCGCCGCCCGTGGGCGTGGCACGCCGGCACCCTGCTCCAGGGGGCACTGATGCTCGCCGGGCTGCTGCACTGGTCGCTGCTGGCGCTGGGGATCATCTTTGCGCTGGTCTGGGGGTACGCCCTGCACGTGCGCCGGGTGATCCTCGGCCGCTGAGCCGTCCGGCCCCCGTCGACCGTCCACGGCGGTGCGGCGGGCGTTAAGCGGGGCCCCCTGCTCTACCGAAAGCGTTAACAGGGGGCCCTTCCTTGCACCTCAAGCGTCGGCGCGGGTGCGCCACTGGGTGAGGGCCACGCCGTGGCCGTCCGGGTCGCGGAAGGCCGCCGCCCACACCTCCAGCTTGGTGCCCCGGTTGACCACCCGCGGGGCGTACGTGAAACGGACGCCGGAGTCGCGCATCCGCTCGTACGCGCCCTGGATGTCGTCGACCTCCAGGTTGACGTGGACGAGGCGGCGGCTCATGGGGGCCGCGCCGGCGACCTCGCGCAGCACCAGCCGGGTTGCCCCGGAGGCGAGCACGGCGTTGCCGGAGCCCCGGTCGACCTCGGTGAAGCCGAGGGTGTCCCGGTAGAACTCCAGCGAACGGCCCAGGTCGGTGACCAGCAGCGTGATGCCGACCCCGCTGATCGGGGCGGCCGTGTCGGCGGGCCCGGCCTCCGGGTCGTAGCCGAAGATCGCCTCGTCCAGCTCGGCCTGGTCGAGGGGCGGCCCCGACCGGGTTCCCGGGTCGTCCAGCGGCACGTCGATCGGGTCGGCGGGCGGGCCCGCGTCGATCGTCTCCACCGGCACGGTCGGATCGAACCGCTCCTCGGCCGGGGTGCGGGGGGCCGGGGTGGCCCGGCGGAGCAACTGGCCGGCGGGCTCCACCAGCGTCCCCTCCAGCACGACCGGGCCGCCCGGGCGGTGGTGCACCACGACGGGCTCCCGGTCCTCCGGCAGCGGGCGGAGGTCGTCGTGCGCGGGGCCGAGGTCGTCGTGCGTAGGGCCGAGGTCGTCGTGCGCAGGGCGGAAACCGTCGCGCAGGGGGTCGGGTGCGGGCGCCTCGCGCGGTTCGTCGTGGAAGTCGTCGTCCGGCGCGCGGTCGGCCCACGGCGGGGCCTCCTGCTCGATGAGCACCTCGTCGACGGGGTCGGCCATGGCGAACTCGGGCGGCAGGTCGGCGGTCGCCGCGGCGGCGGTCTCGGCGTGGGTGGGCACGTCGTCCCAGAGGACCCGGACGTGCCGCTGGTCGTCCAGGGCCACCCGGATCGGCAGGGCCTGGCCGATCGACGGCCACTTCGCCACCGGCACCCGCGGTTCGATGATCTTTTTGGACCGGGGCGGCATTCCGGGCGCGTCGATGACCAGTTGCAGCTCGCAACGGCCGAACGCGTACGCGGTGGGCGGCTCGGACGCGCTGTGCACGTGCCCGACGCCGACCACCCAGGTGCGACCGCCGCCGCGCACGGTGGCCAGTGCGATCGCCAGCACCACCAGCGCCACGCCCAGCGCCACGATCGCCCAGCTCGTCATGCCCAGCCCGAACAGGACCACGAAGGTCGCCACGGTGCCCAGCACCGCGGCGATGAGCTTGCGTACCGGCGCGATGGGTCGGTTCCCGTTCGCCACAGTGGACCTCCCAGGGGTCAAGGGCCAGGCTAGGCCGGATCGGCGACCCGGGGAAAGAGCAGCCGCCGCGCCGGTGCCGGGACCGGGTCGCTAGGCTGACCGTACCCAGCCGAGCCGTCTTCCGCGCACAGGAGGAATTCAGCGTGTCCAGCAGCAGCCCGGACGAGCGCACTCTCGTCCTGATCAAGCCCGATGCGGTCCGCCGTGGGCTGGTCGGCGAGATCCTCTCCCGCTTCGAGCGCAAGGGCCTGCGGATCGACGCCATGGTGTCCCGGACGATGGACGGCGACTTCGCAGACCAGCACTACGCCGAGCACGTCGACAAGCCGTTCTACCCGCCGCTGAAGGGCTTCATGACCGGCGGCCCGCTGGTCGCCCTCGTGCTCGCCGGCGACCAGGTCATCGAGGTCGTGCGCGGGATGATCGGGAGCACCGACGGCCGCCGGGCCGCCGCCGGCACCATCCGTGGCGACTTCTCCCTGTCGAACCGGGAGAACCTGGTGCACGCCTCCGACTCGGTCGACAGCGCCAAGCGCGAGATCGCACTCTGGTTCCCCGAGCTGGGCTGACGGGTTTTCCGACGACGCGGGCGGTGGGGCGGGGAGCCACCCCGGCTCACCCCGTCAGCCGGGCGAGCTTCTCCGGGTTGCCGACGACGTACAGGCCGGTGATCCGGCCGCCGGCGGCAGCCGCGCTGAGCGCGTACCGCCGGCCGTCCGGCCAGTGGATGACCGCTCCCGGCCAGCCGTTGAGTTCGGCCGGGACCACCCGGGGCGGCTGGCGGCGGGACCCGTGGATGCCGGCGAAGAAGCGGGCGACCCGGTCCGCCCCGCGTACCGGGTTGCGGGCCGACCGGACCCGCCCGCCGCCATCGGTCCACGCCGTGACGTCGGCGGCGACCAGGTCGGCCAGCCGCGCCAGGTCGCCGTCACGGGCGGCGGCGAGGAACGCGTCGAGCAGCCGCCGCTGCTCGGCCGGGTCCGCGGTGAAGCGGCGGCGATCCTCGGCGATCCGGTCCGTCGCCCGGTGGTGCAACTGCCGGCAGTCCGCCGCCGACCGGTCCAGGATGCCGGCGATCTCCGCGAACGGCAGCGCGAACGCGGTGCGCAGCACGTAAACGGCGCGTTCCGGCGCGGTCAGCCGCTCCAGCAGGTGCAGCAGCGCGAGGGAGAGCGAGTCGCGCAGCTCCGCGTGCTCCAGCGGCCCGAACGGCGAGGGCGCGGTGGCCACCGGCTCGGGCAGCCACGGGCCGACGTACGTCTCCCGGGCGGCCTGCCGGGCGCGCAGCCGGTCGATCGCGAGCCGGGTGACCACCCGGGACAGGTAGCGGCGCGGCTCGGCCACGGCGGCCCGGTCGGCGCCGAGCCACCGCAGGTACGCGTCCTGGAGCACGTCCTCGGCGTCGTGCAGGCTGCCGAGCAGCCGGTATGCCAGCCCGAGCAGCATCGGCCGGTGCGCGTCGAGCGCGTCGGCCGCCCGCGCCGCGTCGGCTGTCGTCGCCCCGGCCGACTCCGTCACCGCGGCCGGCGCGCGGCTGGACCGGCTCTCGGTCCCGGCCAGCCGCGCCCCCGCCGCCGTCACTCGTCTGTCGACGGGCGGCGCCGGGTGGCCGCTACGATCCGGTTCCACACGTTGATTGTGGCGATCGCGACCGTCAGGTCCGCGAGTTCCCTGTCCGACCAGACCTTCGCGGCGGAGTCCCACACGTCGTCGGGCACCCCGTGCTCGCCGAGGCGGGTGAGCGCGTCGGTGAGCGCGAGCGCGGTGCGTTCCCGCTCGTCGAAGAAGGGCGCCTCCCGCCAGGCGGCCACGGCGAACAGCCGGCGACTGGACTCGCCGGCGGCGAGGGCGTCCCGGCTGTGCATGTCCACGCAGAACGCGCAGCCGTTCAGCATGGACGCCCGGAGCTTCACCAGCTCCAGCACGGTGTGGTCGACGTTGTCCCGGGCGTAGCGCTCCAGCCCGGACACCGCCCGGTACGCGTCCGGCGCCACTGCCGTCAGGTCGATCCGGCTCATCGTGTCCTCCCGTCGTCGGGTGCCTGCACCTGCGACGACGGCCGGCGGGGCCCGGATGTGACGGCTCGCGGTGTGACGCGCGTCATCCCGGCCGCGCGCGGGTGTCGGCGGGGCCCCGACTGGTCAGCCGGGCTTCCCCCGCCGGCCATCCGGGCCGCCGCAACAGCACACCTGCCCCCGGTACACCACTGGTGACCAACTTCCCGTGGAGGGGACAGATGACTTCTCTCGACCGACGTACCCTGCTGCGCGCCGGCCTCGCCACCGGGGCGGGCCTGGCCGGCGGCGCGCTGTTCGGCGTGCCCGGCGCCCAGGCGGCCCCGCTGGCCGGCGCGCCCGCCTGGCGGCCCTCCGGCCGGCCGGTGCTCACCCACGGCGTGCAGAGCGGCGACGTCACGGCCGAGTCGGCGCTGGTGTGGACCCGCGCCGACCGGCCGGGCCGGATGTGGGTGGAGGTGAGCCGCCGGCCCGACCTGCGCGGCGCGCGGCTGCTGCGCGGCCCGGTGCTCGACCCGTCCGCCGACCTCACCGGCCGGGTGCGGCTGCGCGGCCTGCCGTGCGGGGAGCGGCTGCACTACCGGGTGTCGGTGGAGAGCCTGGACCGGCACGGGGTGCGCAGCGAGCCGCTGGTCGGCTCGTTCGCCACCGCGCCCGGCGCGCACGGCCGGCGGGGGGTGCGGTTCGTCTGGACCGGCGACATCGCCGGACAGGGGTGGGGCATCGCCCCCGACTTCGGCGGGATGCTGATCTTCCAGGCGATGCGGGCGGTCCGCCCGGACTTCTTCCTGTGCAGCGGCGACACCGTGTACGCCGACGGGCCGCTCGCCGAGACGGTGACCCTGCCCGACGGCCGGATCTGGCGCAACCTGGTCACCCCGGAGAAGAGCAAGGTCGCCGAGACCCTCGCCGAGTACCGGGGGCAGTACGCGTACAACCTGCTCGACGAGCACCTGCGCGCGTTCGTCGCCGAGGTGTCGCAGGTCAACCAGTGGGACGACCACGAGGTCACCAACAACTGGTACCCCGGGGAAGTCCTGACCGACGCCCGGTACACGGAGCAGCGGGTCGACGTACTGGCCGCTCGGGCCCGGCAGGCGTTCGGCGAGTGGCTGCCCGTGCCGGCGGGCGGGCCGCTGTACCGGAAGCTGTCGTACGGGCCGCTGCTCGACGTCTTCGTGCTGGACATGCGCACCTACAAGGACCCCAACGACGGCAACACGTACGCCGACCCGAAGCGCGGCCTGCTGGGCCGGGAACAGCGGGACTGGCTGGTCCGGGAGCTGAAGCGGTCCCGGGCGACGTGGAAGGTGATCGCCAACGACCTGCCGATCGGCCTGGTGGTGCCGGACGGGTCGGCGCAGGAGGGCGTGGCACAGGGCGACCCCGGCGCGCCCGCCGGGCGGGAGCTGGAGTTCGCCGAGGTGCTGGGCGCGGCACACCGGGCCGGGGTGACCGGAATCGTGTTCCTCACTGCCGACGTGCACTACACGGCGGCGCACCACTACGACCCGGCGCGGGCGGCGGTGGCCGACTTCACCCCGTTCTGGGAGTTCGTCTCCGGTCCGGCGCACGCCGGCGCGTTCGGGCCGAACGCCCTGGACGGCACGTTCGGCCCGAAGGCGGTCTACGTGAACGCCCCGCCGCGGGCGAACATGTCCCCGGCCGAGGGCTTCCAGCACTTCGGCGAGGTGGCCATCGACGGGGAGTCGGGCGCGTTCACGGTGCACCTGCGCGACCGCGAAGGCGTCTCGCTCTGGACCACCACCCTGCCCGCCCCGGGCCGCTGACCTGACCCGGCCTGATCTTGAGCAGTTGCCGTCCGAGCCGAACGGCAACTGTTCAAGGTCAGGCGGGCGGGGCGGCGTTTAGTCGGCGGCGGGGGGCCGGGGCGATCGCGTATTGTTGGGTGATCAGGCGACGACCCGGCCATCACCGGCGAGCCTCCGGAAGAACAGCCGGCGCGATCCGGCCCAGTAGAACCGGACGGGTCCGGCCCGTCACAGCCGGCAACGAGCGGGTGGTCGATCCTGGCCGCCAAGCGGGGTGGTACCGCGGGCCTGCCCCGGGCGCCGGCAACGGCGTACCGGAGAAGGCTCGTCCTCGCAGACCCACACATGAGTGAGCTGCGCGAGGAGAGCGACCCCCGATGGCCTATCCGTTGCACGACCCGACCGCCGCCGGTGTCCCGGCGAGCCCCGACCTGCCCGCGGTCGAGCGCCGGGTGCTGGAGCACTGGGCGGCCGACAAGACCTTCGAGGCCAGCGTCGAGGCCCGTCCCGCCGGAAAGGACGGGAAGAACGAGTACGTCTTCTACGACGGCCCGCCGTTCGCCAACGGCCTGCCGCACTACGGCCACCTGTTCACCGGGTACGTCAAGGACGCGGTGCCGCGCTACCAGACGATGCGCGGGCGGCACGTCGAGCGGCGCTTCGGCTGGGACTGCCACGGCCTGCCCGCCGAGGTGGTCGCCGAGAAGCAGCTCGGCATCACCAGCAAGGCGGAGATCCTCGACCTCGGCGTGGCCCGGTTCAACGAGGCGTGCCGCACCTCGGTGCTGGAGTTCACCCAGGACTGGGAGCGGTACGTCACCCGGCAGGCCCGCTGGGTCGACTTCGCCAACGACTACAAGACCCTCGACCTGGACTACATGGAAAGCGTCATGTGGGCCTTCAAGACCCTGCACGACAAGGGCCTGGTCTACGAGGGCTTCCGGGTGCTGGCGTACTGCTGGCGGTGCGAGACTCCGCTGTCGAACACCGAGACCCGGATGGACGACGTCTACCGGGACCGGCACGACCCGACGCTGACGGTGTGGTTCGAGCTGACCGCCGACGAGTCCGCGCCCGAGTTGGTACGCGGCCCGGTGCGCCTCGGCGTGTGGACCACCACGCCGTGGACCCTGCCGTCGAACCTGGCGCTCGCCGTCGGCCCCGACATCGAGTACGCGGTGCTTGAGCACCGGGGTTCCCCCGACAGCGAGCGCAGGGGCGACCGGTACGTCGTCGGCGCGGCGCGGCTGGGCGCGTACGCCAAGGAACTGGAGGGGT
This sequence comes from Micromonospora sp. KC207, assembly GCF_004348615.1. Taxonomy (NCBI): domain Bacteria; kingdom Bacillati; phylum Actinomycetota; class Actinomycetes; order Micromonosporales; family Micromonosporaceae; genus Micromonospora; species Micromonospora sp. KC207. Next base: position 4,179 of record NZ_SMKJ01000153.1, on the reverse strand, counting down.
ACGAGCGGGTCGGCACCGTGTCCGGCCGGGACCTGGTCGGCCGCCGCTACACCCCGCTGTACGACTTCCTCGTCGAGCGGGCCGGCGAGAACGCGTACCAGGTGCTGGGGGCGGAGTTCGTCACCACCGAGGACGGCACCGGGATCGTCCACCTCGCCCCGGCCTTCGGCGAGGACGACCAGAACGTCTGCAACGCCGCCGGCATCCCGACCGTCGTCACCGTGGACGACCACACCCGGTTCACCGCGCTGGTCCCGCCGTACGCCGGCGAGCAGGTCTTCGACGTCAACAAGCCGGTGATCCGGGAGCTCAAGGAGCGGGGGGTGGTGCTGCGGCAGGACACCTACACCCACTCATACCCGCACTGCTGGCGCTGCGACACCCCGCTGGTCTACAAGGCGGTGTCGTCGTGGTTCGTCGCGGTGACCCGGTTCCGCGACCGGATGGTCGAGCTGAACCAGCAGATCAACTGGACGCCCGGGCACATCAAGGACGGCTCGTTCGGCAAGTGGCTGGCCAACGCCCGGGACTGGTCGATCAGCCGCAACCGGTTCTGGGGCTCGCCGATCCCGGTATGGAAGTCCGACGACCCGACGTACCCGCGCCTGGACGTGTACGGCTCCCTCGACGAGATCGAGCGGGACTTCGGCGTACGGCTGACCGACCTGCACCGGCCGGCGGTCGACGAGCTGGTCCGCCCCAACCCGGACGACCCGACCGGGCGATCGATGATGCGCCGGGTGCCGGAGGTGCTGGACTGCTGGTTCGAGTCCGGCTCGATGCCGTTCGCCCAGGTGCACTACCCGTTCTCCAACCGCGACTGGTTCGAGCACCACTACCCGGGTGACTTCATCGTCGAGTACATCGGGCAGACCCGCGGCTGGTTCTACACCATGCACGTGCTGGCCACCGCGCTGTTCGACCGGCCGGCGTTCCGCAACTGCCTCAGCCACGGCATCCTGCTCGGCTCCGACGGGCGCAAGATGTCCAAGAGCCTGCGCAACTACCCGGACGTCTACCACGTCTTCGACTCGTACGGCTCCGACGCGATGCGGTGGATGCTGATGTCCTCGCCGGTGCTGCGCGGCGGGGACATGCCGGTCACCGAGGGATCGATCCGGGACGCCGTCCGGCAGGTGTTGCTGCCGTTGTGGAACGTCTGGTACTTCTTCTCGCTCTACGCCAACGCCGACTCGTACACCGCGAAGCGGCGGGTGGATTCCACCCACCTGCTCGACCGGTACGTGCTGGCGAAGACGAACGAGTTGGTCGCCACGGCGCAGGGGCAGCTCGACGCGTACGACATCTCGGGTGCCTGTGCGACCGTCCGGTCGTTCCTCGACGCGCTTACCAACTGGTACGTCCGCCGGTCCCGCGACCGGTTCTGGTCCGGTGACGCCGAGGCGTTCGACACCCTGTGGACGGTGCTGGAGACGCTGTGCCGGGTGGTGGCGCCGCTGGCGCCGCTGACCGCCGAGGAGATCTGGCGCGGCCTCACCGGGGAGCGGTCGGTGCACCTGACCGACTGGCCGGCGGCCGAGGAGTTCCCCGCCGACCACGACCTCGTCGCGGCGATGGACGCCGTCCGGGACGTCTGCTCGGCGGCGCTGTCGCTGCGCAAGGCCAAGGGGCTGCGGGTGCGGCTGCCGCTGTCGCGGCTGACGGTGGCCTCGCCGGTGGCGGCGCAGCTACGCCCGTTCGCCGACCTGGTCGCGGACGAGGTCAACGTGAAGGCCGTGGAGTTCTCCGAGGAGGTCGCCAGCTACTGTCAGCAGGTGCTGACGGTGGTGCCCCGGGCACTCGGCCCCCGGGTCGGCAAGCAGGTGCAGCAGGTGATCAAGGCGGTCAAGGCGGGGGAGTGGGAGCTGGTCGACGGCGTCCCGGTCGCCGCCGGGGTCACCCTCGCCGAGGGCGAGTACGAGCTGCGCCTGGTCGCCGCCGACGCCGAGCACTCCGCGCCGCTGCCCGGCGGTGAGGGCGTGGTGGTGCTCGACACGGAGGTCACCGCAGAGCTGGCCGCCGAGGGGCTGGCCCGTGACGTGGTGCGGGTGGTGCAGCAGGCCCGCCGGGACGCCGACCTGGACGTCTCGGACCGGATCGCGCTGACGCTGTCGGCCTCGGCGGAGGTCCGGGCGGCGGTGTCGGCGTACCGGGACTTCGTGGCCCGGGAGGTGCTCGCCGACTCGGTCGACGTGGCGGAGGAAGACGCCGGCCTCGCCGGCTTCACCGGCGAGGTCGGCGACGGCGAGGGAGTGACGGTCGCGGTCCGCCGCGCCTGAGCCGGGTGCAAGGAGGGGCCCCCTGTTAACGCTTTCTGTAGGGGGCCCCTGTTAGCCGCCCCGAGCCGCGCCGACCTACCCGGGCCCGCGGCCACCGGGACGTGCTCTCGACCGCACCGAGCCGTCGCCGGCCACGCAGCGGGCGGGCGACCACCCGTGCGGGCGGGCTGGACCGCGTCGGCTAACGTGACATCGCCCGTACCAGCACGACCGCCGGTACCGGCACGACTACCGTCCCGCACGACCGCCTGTCCCCGTACGATCGACCGTCACCGCTCGACCGACTGTCCCAGCACGACCCCGGAGGACCAGTGCCGCTGCTCTACACCATCGGCAAGCTCACCGTGGCACCCACGCTCCGGTTGGCCTTCCGACCGACCGTGGAGGGTCTTGAGCACATCCCGGAGACGGGCGGCGCGATCTTCGCGGGCAACCACCTCTCGGTCGCCGACGAGCTGTTCCTCGGTACGGTCGTGCCCCGGCATCTGGCGTTCTGGGCCAAGTCGGAGTACTTCAAGGGCACCGGTGTGAAGGGTGCCGTCTCCAAGTTCGTGCTCACCGGCCTGGGGGCGATCCCCGTCGAGCGGGCCGGCGGTCGGGCCGCCCTGTCCGCGTTCGACGCGGCGATCCCCGCCCTGCGGGGCGGCGACCTGGTCGCCGTCTACCCGGAGGGGACGCGCTCGCCGGACGGCCGGCTCTACCGGGGACGCACCGGTGCCGCCCGGCTGGCGGTCGCGGCCGGCGTGCCGATCATCCCGGTCGGCATGATCGGCACGGACAAGGCCCAGCCGATCGGTGCCCGGGTGCCCTGGCCCGGCAAGGCGAAGATCGTCGTCCGGTTCGGCAAGCCGCTGGACTTCACCGGCCGCCCCGACGACCGGACCTCGCTGCGCGAGATGACCGACGAGCTGATGAGCGAGATCCAGAAGCTCACCGGCCAGGAGTACGTCCCGCGCTACGCGCCGCTACGCGCCCACCCGCTGGCCAGCGGCGAGTCCCCGACCGGGGCCTGATTCCTCGGCCGGCAGCCCGTTGACGGACGGTATTCCTCGGCCGGCAGCCCGTTGACGGACGGTATTCCTCGGCCGGCAGCCCGTTGGCGGACGGTATTCCTCGGCCGGCAGCCCGTTGACGGACAGTGGCGGGCGTCACGCCACGCCGGAGCCCACCTGATCCGGGGTGATGATCCGTTCGCGCATCACGTCCAGCAGCCGGGCGCTGTCGTCGACGGAGAGCTGGGTGAAGATCCCGGTGGTGAGGCTGCCGTGGTCGACCGAGGTGCACACCACCACGTCGGTGCCGTCGAGCGCGCCGATGGCGCAGCGGGCGAACCTGCCCCGCACGTCGGTGTCGACTACCTGCGGATCGCCGAGCTGGTATCGCTGGGTGAGCCGGGCCAGTTCGTCGTCCGCGTCGCCTTCCGGGGTCAACCGGAAGCCGGTGCCGCCGAACACGGTGACGGGCTTGCCGGTCGACGAGGCGTACACGCCGGCGAAGGTGTCCTCGGCCAGCAGGTGTGCCTCGCGCATCTCGGTCTCCAGCTGCTTCGCGGCGGTCTCGCTGCGGGTGTCCTCACGCAGCGACAGGTCGGCGATCTGCGCCGGCAGCGCCGCCTTCGCCGGGTACTGCTCCCACATCGGCTTGAGCCAGTACGCGGGGCAGCCGCAGCAGCAGGCGATGCTCAGCAGCAGCACCCACGGCCAGCGCCGCCGGCGTCGGCGGGCCTTCGGCGCGGGCGGGGGCGGCGTGGGCCGGTGCTGCCGAGCAGGCGGTGGCGGCGACGCCGGGCGGGCCACGGGCGGCGACGACACCTGACGGGCCGGGGCCGGTGACACCTGGCGGGCAGGCGGCAGCGGCCGGGCCGCCGCCGGCGGCACCGGCCGGGCGGCCGGGGGCGGGC
>NZ_SMKJ01000152.1:0-16348 GCF_004348615.1 Micromonospora sp. KC207 | reverse complement strand
CGTGAAGGCTGACCCGAAGGTCCAGCGCCGCCTGCTCGACCTCCAGGCGATCGACACCGCCCTCGCCCAGCTCGCCCACCGCCGCCGCACCCTGCCCGAGTGGGCCGAGCTGGAGGCCCTCGCCCGGGAACTGTCCGCGCTGGAGGACGAGCGGGTCCGCGCCCAGGTCGCCGTCGACGACCTGGACCGCGACATCGCCCGCATCGAGAAGGACGTCGAGCAGGTCCGGGCCCGCAAGGGCAAGGACGAGGCGCGGCTGGCCGCCGGCACCGGCCCGGCCCGGGAACTGGAGGCGCTCCAGCACGAGCTGGTCTCGCTCAACCGCCGGCAGAGCGACCTGGAGGACGCCGAGCTGGAGCTGATGGAGCAGCGGGAGACCGCCCAGGGTGTACTCGACGGGATCGAGCGGCGGGCGGCCGACGCGCGCGAGCGGCGGGTGGCGGCCGAGCGACGCCGCGACGAGGCCCTCGCCGAGATCGCCAAGGAGGAGGAGTTCAAGCGGCAGGCCCGCCAGCCCCTCGCTGGCGACCTCCCGGCCGAGCTGGTCACCCTGTACGACAAGATCCGCGCCGACACCGGGCTCGGCGCGGCCCTGCTCACCGGTGCCCGCTGCGGCGGCTGCCGGCTGGAGCTCTACGGCGCGGACATGGGCCGCATCCGCAAGGCCGCCCCGGACGACGTGGTGCGCTGCGAGGAGTGCCGCCGGATCATGGTCCGCACCACCGAGTCGGGGCTGTAGCCGCGATGGCGGTGCGCACGGTCGTCGTCGAGGCCGACGGCGGGTCCCGGGGCAACCCCGGCCCGGCCGGCTACGGCGCGGTGGTCCGGGACCAGGCCAGCGGCGAGGTGCTCGCCGAACGGTCCGAGGCGATCGGCACGGCCACCAACAACGTGGCCGAGTACCGCGGGCTGATCGCCGGCCTGGAGGCCGCCGCCGAGCTGGGCGCGGTCGAGGTCGACGCCCGGATGGACTCCAAGCTGGTGGTCGAGCAGATGTGCGGTCGCTGGCAGATCAAGCACCCGGGGCTACGGCCGCTCGCCGCGCAGGCCGCGGCGCTGGTCGACCGGTTCGCGGCGGTGCGCTTCCAGTGGATCCCCCGGGAGCGCAACCGGCACGCCGATGCCCTCGCCAACGCCGCGATGGACGCCGCCGCCACCGGGTCGGCCGCCGCCGGCCCGGCCCGCGCCGCGACCGTACCGCCCCGGGCCGCCGAGCCGGCGCGCGAGGTGGCCGCCCCGGACTCGCCCGCCCGGGCCCTCGCCCGGGAGGCCGCCGCCCGCGCCGCCACCCGGGGGGCCGGGACCGACCCGGCGACCACCCCCGCCTCCTGGGAGCCGCGCCCCAGCGACACGGCGACCCGGCTGATCCTGGTCCGGCACGGCGAAACCGAGTTCACCGAGCAACGTCGCTACTCCGGCCGCGGCGATGTGCCGCTGTCCGCGCGGGGCCGGGCCCAGGTGCAGGCCACGGCCGCCCGGGTGGCTGGCCTCGCCCCGGCCGCCGTGGCCGTGGTCAGCTCACCGCTGTCCCGGTGTACGGCCACCGCGCGGGCGATCGCCGGGGCGCTCGGCGACGCCGTCGCGGTACGCACGGCCGACGACCTGATCGAGTGTGACTTCGGGGCGTGGGAGGGGCGCACCTTCGCCGAGGTGCGCGCGGGCTGGCCGGGTGAGCTGGACGCCTGGCTCGCCTCGACCCGGGTCGCCCCGCCCGACGGTGAGTCGTTCACCGAGGTCGCCGCCCGGGTGGCCCGGGCCACGGACGCGCTGCTGGCCGCGTACCCCGGGGAGACCGTGGTGGTCGTCTCGCACGTCTCGCCGATCAAGCTGGTGCTGCGCGAGGCCCTCGCCGCCGACGACGCGTTCCTGCACCGGCTCTACCTCGACGCCGCCGGCATCTCGGTGCTGGACCGGTGGCCCGACGGCGGCGTCGCGGTCCGCTCGGTCAACGACACCGCCCACCTCACCGCGCTCTGACCCACCCCGCAAAGGGTGGCCGTTCCCCCGGGAACGGCCACCCTTTCCGCCGTCGAGGGGCCCGGGACATCGACCGGCGTGCCGTTCGGCGCAGCCCGGAGCCCGCTCGGCGCACCGCCCGGCGCTGGTTGAACGTGACGCCCGGCACAGGGTCGTAACGTCCGGCCGTCCATGGGGAGACACGAATACCGGAGGTGTGTCGCATGAGCGCATCAGAACCGGAGGAACCCGGCTCGGCGTCGTCCAGGGCGAAGGACCACAGCCCCTGGAACTGGTTGCTGTTCATCCCGATCGTGGTGCCGCTGATCCCGGTCTTCTTCAACGCCGACTCGCCGCGCGTGCTCGGGTTCCCGCGCTTCTACTGGCTGCAACTGGCCTACATCCTGCTCGGCGTGGCCACCACCACGCTCGTCTACCGGCTGACGAAGAAGCGGGGTGACCGGTGAGCGCGAGGAGTGAGCCGGGCCTGCGAGCCCCGCAGTCGCGAACGAAGGAGGTCCGGTGATGTGGCGCGACCACCTGACGGAGATCATCGTCTTCACGGCGCTGTTCCTGCTGGTCAGCGTCATGGGCTTCGTGGCGGCCCGGTGGCGGGCCCCGAGGGACATGGCCCACCTCGACGAGTGGGGGCTGGGCGGGCGCAGCTTCGGCGGCTGGATCACCTGGTTCCTCGTCGGCGGTGACCTCTACACCGCGTACACCTTCGTGGCGGTGCCGGCGCTGATGTTCGGGGCCGGCGCGGCCGGGTTCTTCGCCGTGCCGTACACGATCGTCATCTACCCGCTGGTGTTCCTGGTGCTCTGCCGGCTCTGGTCGGTCTCGCACCGGCACGGTTTCGTCACCCCCGCCGACTTCGTCCGCAGCCGGTTCGATTCGCCGGTGCTGGCGCTGGTCGTCGCGATCACCGGCATCGTCGCCACCATGCCGTACATCGCGTTGCAGCTCGTCGGCATCGAGGCGGTGCTCAAGACGATGGGGGTGACCGGTGAGAGCGCGCTGGCCCGGCACCTGCCGATCATCATCGCGTTCGCGATCCTGGCCGCGTACACGTACCAGTCGGGGCTGCGCGCGCCCGCGCTGATCGCGTTCGTCAAGGACACGCTGATCTACATCGTGATCCTGGTGGCGGTGCTCTGGCTGCCGCAGAAGCTGGGCGGCTGGGGGTCGATCTTCGACGCCGCCGAGGCGAAGTTCGCCGCGTCGCCCAACCCGAACGACGGGATCCTGCTCAACGCCAACAACCAGCTCCAGTACGTCACCCTGGCGTTCGGCTCGGCGCTGGCGCTGTTCCTCTACCCGCACAGCATCACCGGCGTGCTGGCCAGCCGGAACCGGGACGTGATCAAGCGGAACATGTCGGCGCTGCCCGCGTACAGTCTGGTGTTGGGCCTGATCGCGCTGCTCGGCTTCATGGCCATCGCGGCCGGGGTGAAGCCGCTGCCCGGCTCCAGCGCCGGCAGCGTGGACAGCAACACGGTGGTGCCGGTGCTGTTCGACCAGCAGTTCCCCGACTGGTTCGCCGGGGTCGCGTACGCGGCCATCGGCATCGGCGCGCTGGTGCCGGCGGCGATCATGTCGATCGCGGCGGCGAACCTGTTCACCCGCAACATCTACAAGGAGTACCTGAAGCGGGACGCCACCCCGGCCCAGGAGGCGAACGTCTCGAAGATCACCTCGCTGGTGGTGAAGGTCGGCGCGGTGGCCTGCATCGTCTTCCTCGACCCGCAGTTCTCCATCGACCTCCAGCTCATCGGTGGCGTGATCATCCTGCAGACGCTGCCGGCGGTGGCGCTGGGCCTCTACACCCGCTGGTTCCACCGGGGCGCGCTGGTCGCCGGCTGGGCGGCCGGCATGGGCCTGGGCATGTGGATGCTCTACCAGATCCCCAACCCGGCGACGAAGCGCGCCCACTTCGGCGGCTCCGCGTTCCCGCTGGGCGACTTCGGCTTCGACACGAAGAAGACGATCTACGTCGGGATCGTGGCGGTGCTGGTGAACCTCGTCGTCGCCGCCCTGGTCACCCTGGCCCTGCGGGCCGCGCGGGTGGCCGAGGGCACCGACGGCACCACCCGCGACGACTACTTCGCCGACGAGGGCGACCCGCGCGTCACCCCCGGCGCGACCCGGGGCGCCGACGCCGCCCCCGAACCCGCCGCCTGAGCTGTAAGCAGGGGCCCCTTGTCAACGCTTTCTGTTGTACAGGGGGCCCTTGCGTGCCCACGCGCGCCGCGGCCACCGGCCCCGCCGGCAAGGGCCGGTCAGCGGAACGCCCGGTAGAGCAGGTAGAACCCGATGACCGCGCCGAACACCACGATCAGCGTCTTCAGCACCACCGGCGGCAGCCGGCGGACCAGCCGCGCACCCGCGTACCCCCCGACCAGGGTCGCCGGGGCGACCACCGCGACGCCCGCCCAGTTCACCGGCCCGAACGCGGCGAAGATCACCAACGTGGTCAGCCCGACCACCGCCGAGAGCACGTTCTTGATCGCCGACACCCGGGCCAGCGTCGCGTCCAGCACCAACGCCAGGCCGGCCACCAGCATCACCCCGAGGGCCGCGCCGAAGTAGCCTCCGTACACCGCGCCGACCGCGACCATGGCCTGGACCGTGACGGTACGACGGCGCGGCGCCAGGTCCGCCGGGTGCCCGACGAGGCGACGCAGCGGATCCTGGAACGCCAGCACGGCGGTCGCCCCGAGCACCAGGAACGGCACCACCAGTTCGAACGCCCGCGCCGGCGTGGCCAGCAGCAGCAGGCAACCGACGACCGTGCCGACGACGGTGGTCGGCAGCAGCGCCCACAGCGCCCGCCCGCGTGGCAGGTCCCGCCGACTGCCCGCCACGCTCGCGACGTAGCCGGGGAAGACCGACACGGAGTTGGTCACGTTCGCCGGCACGGGCGGCAGGCCGACCGCGATGAGCGTCGGGAAGGTGATCAACGAGCCGCCCCCGGCCACCGCGTTCACCGTGCCCGCGGCGAGACCGGCGGTGACCAGCAGCGCGGCGTCGGAGAGCTCCATGATCCCCGAGGCTAGTACGCCCCACCCGGCGCGGCCACGCCACTTACATCGACCGGGCCGACGGACGGCTTCTCGTGGCCTCGGAGCGCGGCGAGGGCACGTCGTGCCGCATCCGAGGGGGTGCAATAACCCGCGTCTGGGCGTCGTTAGGATGAGAGCGCGACGGACGAGTCGACCGGGCGGTCGCGTCGACGGGCTCCGGCCCGTCGCCGAGGAACGTCCGGACTCCACAGGGCAGGGTGGTTGCTAACGGCAACCCGGGGTGACCCGCGGGACAGTGCCACAGAAAACAGACCGCCGACCCCAACGGGACGGTAAGGGTGAAACGGTGGGGTAAGAGCCCACCAGCATCCCGGGTGACCGGGATGGCTCGGTAAACCCCACCCGGAGCAAGGCCAAAATGTGCCGTCACCGCAAGTGACGGCACAGCGCAGACGCTTGAGGGCTGCCCGCCCGATGTCTGCGGGTAGGCCGCACGAGCCTGCCGGCGACGGCAGGCCTAGATGGATGGCCGCCGCCGGCGCGGACCCCGGGAGGGGTGCGCGCCGGGCACAGAATCCGGCGTACAGGTCGACTCGTCCGTCGCCCACCTGCTCAGAGACCTGATCAAGGCTCTGGTACGCGGTGTGGTGGTGCTACCGCTCGTCGACGGTGAAGGCGCTCACCAGTTCCGCCATGCTGTCGATGACGGCGTCCGCGGCGGCGAGGCGTTCGCGCTTGCCGGGCTTGTTGGCGTACCCGATGGCGGCGACTCCGGCGGCGTGGGCGGCCTCGATGTCACTGGCCGAGTCGCCGACGAGGACGCATTCCGCCGGTTCGGCGCCCAACTCCCGCAAGGCGGCCAGCACCGGGAAGGGGTCCGGCTTCATCCGTTCGGGGGCGGCCTCGGGTCGGCCGACGACCGGGTGTACGTACGCGGTGAGCCGGCGGGCGCTCAGGTAGGCGCGGACGGACTCGGCCGAGTTGTTCGACACCACGGCGACCCGGCGGCCGGTCTGCCGGGCGGCGACGATGACCTCCCGGCCGTACGGCGTCGGTTCGGCGGTGCGGGCTGCGGTGATCTCCTCGCGGGTCATCGCCTGGTCGACCAGGCGGACAACGGCGGGACGGCCGGTGGTTGCGGTGAAGCGCAGCACGGCGAGTGGGTCGCGTTCGGCCAGGATCTCGGGCGGCAGGGTCACGGCCTGGGCGACGAGCAGCCGGCGCAACTCGTGGGCGACGGTCGACGCGGGGTGTCGGGCGAAGATGCTGCACACCGGGCCGTCGAAGTCGAGCAGGATCACGCGGGCACGGTCGATCATCTTCGGTGGAGGGCGACGACCGCTGCCAGGATCAGCGCGCCGCCGAGCAGCGCGGGCGCGGTGAGGCGCTCGCCCAGGAGCAGCGCCGCGAGGAGGACGGCGGAGAGCGGTTCGACGAGGGTGGCCACCGTGGCGGCCGATCCGGACGTTGTCCGCAGCCCGGCGTAGAGCAGGCCGTACGCCAGGGCCATCGTCGCGACCCCGAGGTACCCCAGCAGGGCGAGCGAGGCGGGGTCGGTCGGGAGCACCGGTTGGCCTGCCGTGGCGGCGGTTGCCAGGAAGGGCAGCAGTGCCAGTGCCCCGGCGGCGGTGGCACACGTGGTCAGGGCCACGGAGTCGACCCGCTGGGCCAGGGTGTGCCCCAGCACCGTCGTCGCGGCGTACGTCGCCCCGGATGCGACGGCGAGGACGAGCCCGAGGCCCGGCCGGTTGCCGGGCGTCGGTGAGCCGTGTCCTGCGGTCGCGCTGATCAACACGAGTCCGGCAAGCGCAGCCGCCAGCACACCCGCCTCCCGCATCGACGGCCGGGACCGGGCAGCGGCGTGCTCCCAGACGGCGGCCAGGATCGGTGCCAGTCCGAGCGAGACGACGGTCGCGACGCTCACGCCGACCAGCAGGACGGAGCCGAAGTACAGACCCTGGTACAGGGCGGTGCCGCAACCGACCAGAACGGCCAGCACCGGGTGGGTGCGCATCGTCGCGAGCACGACACCCGACCGGCGAGTCACCACGGCGAAAGCGACCAGGGCGATGGCGGCCAGCGCCGTACGCCATGCGCTGACCGTCATCGCGCCGAGGCCGTCACGGCTGTGCAGCACGGTGACCACCAGCCCGCCGGTGCCCCACAGGACGCCAGCCGCGCACACCTGGAGCAGCCCGATGCGAGCACTCCGGTGCGTGGACCCCGTCCTCGTCGCCACCGGGCCAACCTAGTTGATGCCGGCGTGGACCCGGCGGTGGCGGAGCGTGCTACCGCCGCGTCGCCGACACGGGCCGAACCCGTCCCCTGGTCAGGCGCGGCACGTCACTCCGTGGCGTCGACGGTGTGGGGGCGGTCGTCCTCCGCAGGGCGCGGGGCCACGACGTGCACCGACACGCCCGCGTTGCCGTTGTGCGTCTCGATCCAGGTGTCCAGCGCGGTCCGGCAGGCGTGGTCGACGTGCCGCAGCCCGCGCAGGTCCAGCCGTACGGTGCGGTCGGCGGGCAGGTCGTTCAGCGTGGTGAGGATGGTGGGCAGCCGCAGGAATGTGGCGTTGCCGGTGATCGTGACCTCGATCGGGCCCGGGTCGGCGTCGTGCACGGTGAGCCGGATGTGCGACGTCTCCCACGCGGTTTTGACCACGGCCAGGCCGAGGCCGACGAGCACGCCGGTGAACATGTCCGTGGTGAGGATGGCCAGGGCGGTCACCGCCAGCACCACCGCCTCGCCCCGGTGGTCCCGCCACAGCTGAGGCATCGCCCGCAGCGGCAGCAGCTTGACCCCGGCGTGGATGAGAACGGCGGCGAGCGCGGGCAGCGGGATCAGCCCGATCAGGCCGGGCGCGGCGGCAGCGAACAGCAGCAGCCACAGCCCGTGCAGCACCCGGGACGCCTTCGTCCGCGCCCCGGCCCGCACGTTGGCGGAGCTGCGGACTATGACGGCGGTCATCGGCAGGGCGCCGAGCAGGCCACAGATCGCGTTCCCGGTGCCCTGCGCCACGAGTTCCTTGTCGAAGTCGGTGCGGGGGCCCTGGTGCAGCCGGTCGACGGCCGCCGCGCTGAACAGGCTCTCCGCCGAGGCGACCAGGGTGAACGTGGCGATGGTGGCGAGCACGCCGAGGTCCGTGAGGGTGCCCCAGTGCCCGAGGGACGGCTGCATCGCCGCGAGCAGTCCCTCGACCTCGATGGTGTCGACGGGCAGCCCGAGCGCGGCGGTCACCGCGGCCGCCGCCACGACGGCGACGAGCGCGCCGGGGACCGTCCGCAGCCGGCCGGGCAGGCTGTCCCAGAACACCATCACGACGATGGTCGCCCCGCCCACGACGAGCGAGATCAGTGCCGAGGCTGACGTGGCGACCTCGCTCACCAGCCCCGGCAGGCCGGTGAACTTCCCCAGCCCGGAGTGTGGCGTGGCGGCACCGGCCAGGACGTAGAGCTGCCCGGCGATCAGCAGCAGGCCGATGCCGGCGAGCATGCCCTGCACCACAGACACGGTGATGGCGCGGAACCAGCGGCCGAGCCGCAGCAGCCCCAGGCCGACCTGGAGCAGCCCGGCGACCAAGACGATCGTGCCGAGGCCGGCGAGGCCGTAGCGGTCCACCGCCTCGGCGACCAGCACCGTCAGGCCGGCGGCGGGGCCGCTGACCTGTATGCTGCTGCCCGGCATGCATCCCACGACGATGCCGCCCACGATGCCGGTGACCAGGCCGAGTTCGGCCGGCACGCCGGAGGCGACGGCGATGCCCACGCAGAGCGGCAGGGCGACGAGGAAGACGACGACGGAGGCGGACAGGTCGGCGCGCAGCGTGCGCCAGGGCGGGAGGATAGGCGACATCGTTCACATCCGGGAGTGCGGGGTGAGCGGGCAACGGGTTGGCCACCGCCGCCGGCCGCCGGCTGGTCGAACCGCCGGCTGAGCCGGGGGTACGGGTGTCGGCGGCGCGGGCGGCCGGAGGGTGACGCGCGTGGTCGTCAGGTTTGCGGGGAGTGCCCGACCGGCCTGGGAACGTCGTCGTCACCCGTCGCCGTACGCCGCCCGCGTCAGCGGGCGGCCGGGATCCCGCTCGCGCCAGTCAGCAGCGCAGAACGCTCAGCCGGATCGGGTCGGGGCCGGCGTCGGCGGTGACGGGGCGCCCGTCGGCGGTGTTGTCCCGGCGGACGGTGGCGTCGGGCAGGGCCGACGATGCCTGCGGCCCGGGGTCGCGGCGGTCGGTGCTCTGGTTGCCCCGGCCGGAGCGAGTGGCCGACCCGCACGCCTTCCCGTCGAAGCGGGGCACGACGGTGGGGTCCGGTGACTGGTCGGTGCGTGCGGCGAGCGTGGTCACCAGGCGGTACGCCTCCAGGGTGACCCGCCCGGCCCGCCCGGTCCGCGACGCCGCGCGGTGCCGGACGGCCGGGTCGAAACCGTCGGTCACGCTGGCCTCAAGGGCCACGGTGGACCCGGTCGTAACGGCGGGCCCGGTAACCCTCGGCCTGGCGGTGCCGCTGGACTCGACGGCCACGATCGGCCCGATCGCAACGGTGGGCCCGGTCACCTTCGGCAGGGCGGGCCGGGTGGTCGCGATGGGCCCGGTGGCCGCGACGGTGTCCAGGGCGGCGGTGTTCATCGGGGCAAGGCAGACGAGGCCGATGTGCAGCAGGAGCGCGCAGCCGAGCAACGGGGCGAGGGCGACGGCAACGAGTATGCGCTGCACCGCTCACCCCCCAGGCCGGTACATGCACGCGTGGCCGCGTGCTAACACACAGTAGAACTCCCGGCCGGGGGTGTCGGTTACGGCTGTTTTAACGGATTATTGCATGCCACGGGTCCTGTTCCGGAAAGTGCCCCGGGGCTGCCGGGCGGGTGATGGTGGCCGTGGCGACAAGAGTCGTCACGGCCCTGACTCCGGGCACATCACTGCCTGGTCCCGGGCCGTCGCGGCCTGACCCCGGACGTGGTGCGGCCCCGGAGCGATCGGGCGCTCCGGGGCCGCACTCGAAGATGGGGAATCAGCTCGCGGGGGAGACGTACAGCAGGCGGTTCGGAGAACCGGTGCCGGGGCTGGTCACCACGCCGGCGGTGGCCGTGGTGGTCAGGTGCGCGGCGACCTGGGCCGGGGTCCAGGTCGGGTTGTTGGACAGCACGCGGGCGGCGGCGCCGGCCACGTGCGGGGCGGCCATCGAGGTGCCGCTGATGGTGTTGGTGGCGGTGTTGCTGTTGTACCAGGCGGACAGCACGTTCACGCCCGGGGCGAAGATGTCCAGGCAGGTGCCGTAGTTGGAGAAGTCGGCCCGCGCGTCGTTGTTCTGCGTCGCCCCGACGGTGATCGCGGCGGGGACGGCGGCCGGCGAGGAGGAGCAGGCGTTGGCGTTGGAGTTGCCGGCGGCCACCGCGTAGGTGACCCCGTCTGCGATGGAGTTCGCCACGGCGGTGTCCAGCGACGAGTTCACCGAGCCGCCGAGGCTCATGTTCGCCACCGCCGGCTGGCCGGCCTGGTGGTTGGAGGTCACCCAGTCGACCCCGCCGATGACGCCGGCGTTGGTGCCCCGGCCACGGCAGTTGAGCACCCGCACGGCGACGAGCTTGACGTTCTTGGCCACGCCGTACGAGGTGCCGCCGACGGTGCCGGCGACGTGGGTGCCGTGGCCGTTGCAGTCGGCCGCCGGCAGGGCGTTGTCGACAGCGTCGTACCCGTCGACGGCCTGGCCGCCGAAGTCGTTGTGGCTGGTGCGGATGCCCGTGTCGATGATGTACGCCGTCACGCCGGTGCCGGTGCTGGTGTAGTTGTACGAGTTGCTCAGCGGCAGGGCCGCCTGGTCGGTGCGGTCCAGCCCCCACGGCGGGTTCGCCTGCGTGGTCTGGATGCTGACCTCGTGGTTCTGCTCGACCCAGGCGACGGACGGGTGCGCAGCCAGGCGCTTCGCGGCGGACTCGGACAGCCGCACCTCGAAGCCGTTGAGTGCCGCGCCGTACACCTGGGCGATGCTGCCGCCGAACTGCTTGGCCAGGCTGCTGGCGGAGCGGGAGACGGCGGCGGAGCGGGTGCCGGCCTTGCCTCCGACGGCGCTGTCCTTCAGGACGACGATGTAGCTGGAGGGGACGGCCGTGGCGCCACCGGCGTGGCGGATATCGCCGGCCGCCGGTGCTGCGGACACCGGGCTGCCGATCATGGTGGTGGCCAGCGCCGATGCGGTCAACACGCCGAGGGTGGCGGCCTTGCGGGACAACGTCATCTATCGGTCTCCTCTGTCGTCGACCGCGCGGGAGCTGGACTTACGCGGTCTGAGATCCTGATGACAGGCTATCCAGTGATCTACAAGCGGCTATATATCGAATAGGTCATAGCATCGCGCGAATCCCATCACGCGCACCCTGCTGGAACGCGCGGGCCGTTCGGCCACCGGGTGGCGGACCACCGTGCCGGGCCGCGATCGCCCGCTCGATCAGGCCCGACGCCGGATGCCCCCACCCGATCACCCGCCGCCCCGCTGCCACCTTGGGCAGCCAGATCCCGTCGCGGCAGCGCACCAGCGCGCGGCAGGCGCCGAGCACCGCGTCCTCGGCGCCGGCCGCCGGCTCGTCCCCGGGCGGGGTCGGCAGCGCCAGCCACCACGTCAGCGCGTCCACCAGCAGCCGGCGCAGGTCGGCCGGCGTCATGTCGGCGAACGCCTCGCCGGCCGGCGGCCCGGCCAGGGTCAGCCCGCGGGAGTGCAGGATGCTGCGGTCCAGCCCGTACCAGAACCGGCCGTCGGAGGCCGGCCGCTCGTCGCCGGACCAGGTCACCCGCGACGGCATCCCCGCACCGGTGTTCAGCTCCACCTCGAATCCCGGCTCCGGGGTGCCCGACCGGGCCACCTCGCGGTGGTAGACGACCAGTTCCAGCCCGCGTGCGGGGCAGGGCAGAACCTCGTGCCGCAGCCGGGCGACCAACTCCCGCTTGCGCCCGTCCGCCAGGGCCCGCGCGCACAGCAACGCCACGTCGACGTCGCTGCGCCCCGGTTGGTACGCCCCGAGGGCCACCGAACCGGCCGCGTACGCCCCGACGAGGTCGTCGCCGAGCACGTCCCCGGCCGTGGCGACCAGCTCCGCCAGGTAGCGCTTCACCTCCGGGTCCACCGAGGCATTGTGCCGCGCTGCCCGGGCCCCCGTCCCGGGCAGTCCCGGTCGTGCGACCCGGTCAAAGGCGGTCCAGCAGGGCGGCGAGGCTGATATGAAGTGTCCCAGGGCGGTCGGTAGGGGACAGGAACCCCCTCAACCGGCCGCCGCCGCTCTCCACCCACACCGCCTTATCCGGCGGTTTTGCCGTTTCGGCCCGGCGGCCGGCCAGCGCGTCTACTGTGGAAGACATCGGCGACTGTTTGCCTGAACCGGTGGCGGCCGGGCGGTGTGCGGTGCACAGTGATCCCATGAGCGACAGCGGAAGTGGTGGGCACTACTACTGGTGCACGCGACACCACCGGGTCGAGACCGAGGCCGACGTCTGCGCGGCGCGGCACGTGCTCGGGCCGTACGCCTCGGCCGCCGACGCGGAGAACGCCCTGCAGCAGGTGCGGGAGCGCAACGACGCGTGGGACGCCGAGGACGCCCGTTGGGCCGGGGAGGACAGATAGGCGGCGCGGGACGGCCCGCGCCGAGGAACTCCGTGCCCCGAGAGGAGGCACGCGAGCGCATGTCCCCAAGGAGGGAACCGAGATGGCCGAAGCACAAAAGGCCACCACCCGCCCGGCCGCCAAACGTACGACCGCGAAGAAGACCTCTGCGGCCGGACGGGCTACGGGCACTGCCCGGGCCGCCACCCCGGCGGCCCGGCAGTCGACCGTGACCAAGGCATCACCGAACGCCTCCGGAGCCGGGGCCGGCCGGGTGCCGGCGAAGAGGGCGGCCGCGAGGAAGACCGCCGCCACGAAGATCGCGGCCCAGAAGGCCCCGGTCAGCAGCAAGGCCCCCGCGAAAAAGGCACCCGCCACGAGGACCACCGCGAAGAAGGCCCCCGCGAAGAAGGTCGCCGCCGCGAAGAAGGCCCCCGCGAAGAAGGTCGCCGCCGCGAAGCAGGCCCTCGCGAAGAAGGCCACCGCCGCGGGGACCACCGTGAAGAAGACCACGGCCGCCAAGACCACCGCCGCCAAGACCAGCGCCGCGACGGCCTTGACGAGGAAGGCCCCAGCGAGGAAGGCCGCGAAGAGCACCACCGGGGCGACGGCGGCGAAGCGGACTACCACGGCGGCGAAGAAGGCCCCGGCGAAGAAGACCACCGTCCGGAAGACCACCTCGACCCGGCCCACCGGCGGTGCCCGCACGGCCGCCGCCCGGAAGGCCCCGGCGAAGAAGGCCCCGGCGAAGAAGGCGACGGCCACCTCGTCGACCACCGCCCGCAAGGCGGCGAAGAAGGCCACCGCGAAGAAGGTCCCCGCTGCGCGGAAGACCACGGCGCGGAAGACCACGGCGCGGAAGACCACCACGGCCAGGAGCGCGCCGGCCCGTACGGCGGCGGCCCGGGCCGCCGCGCCGCGCGGCGCCCGCACCGCCGCCCGGAGGGCCACCGGCTGACCCTGCCGCCGTGCGGGGGAGCGGATGAGCCGCCGCGCTGTCAGGATTGACCCCGTGGTGATCCGACGCGTCCTCGCGCCCCGCATCGACTTCGGCGCGCTGCGCCGCGAGCTGGAACTGCCCGAGGGGTTCCCGCCCGCAGCGCAGCGCGAGGCCGAGGCGGCGGCCGCCGCGCCGCCCCGGCCCGCCGTCGACCACACCGACGTCCCGTTCGTCACTGTCGACCCGGCTACCTCGCGGGATCTCGACCAGGCGATGCACCTCGCCCGCCGCCCCGATGGCGGCTTCCGGGTCCGGTACGCCATCGCGGACGTCGCCGCGCACGTGCGCCCCGGCGGCGCGCTGGAGGAGGAGACCTGGCGGCGCGGGCAGACCGTGTACCTGCCCGACGGCAATGTGCCCCTGCACCCGGAGACCCTCAGCGAGGGCGCGGCCAGCCTGCTGCCCGGCGAGAACCGGGCAGCCGTGGTGTGGACCATCGACCTCGCCCCTGACGGCGGCACGGTCGCCGTCGCGCTGGAACGCGCCCTGGTACGCAGCCGCGCCAAGCTGGACTACGTCGGCGTCCAGGCCGACGCCGACGCCGGCCGGCTGCCCGAGCCGATCGCCCTGCTGCCCGAGCTCGGTGCCCTGCTCACCGCGCGCGGCCTGCGCCGGGGCGCGATCAACCTGCCGCTGCCCGAGCAGGACGTCGAACCGGACGGCGACGGCTGGCGGCTGATGCTGCGTGGCCCGGTCCCGATTGAGGAGCACAACGCCCAGATCTCCCTGCTCACCGGGATGGCCGCCGCCGACATCATGCTGGCCGGCGGGATCGGCCTGCTGCGTACCATGCCGCAGCCGAGGCCGGAGGCGGTGGCCCGGCTGCGCACCGCCGCCGCCCCGCTGGGCGTCGACTGGTCGGCCGGCGTCAGCCTGGGTGAGGTGCTGGCCGGGCTGGACGCCTCGGAGCCCCGGGTCGCCGCGTTCGTCGACCAGGCGGCCGAGCTGATGCGCGGGGCCGCGTACGCCGCGTTCGACGGCGCGGTGCCCGACCGGCCGGAGCACGGCGGGGTCGCCGCCGCGTACGCCCACGTCACGGCACCGTTGCGCCGGCTGGCCGACCGGTACGCCACCGAGGTCTGCCTGGCCCTGCACGCCGGCCGGCCGGTGCCCGACTGGGCCCGGGCGGCGCTGCCGAAGCTGCCGCAGGTGATGGCCGCGACCGACCGGAGGGCCGGCGCGGCCACCCGGGCCGCCGTCGAGCTGGCCGAGGCGGTGCTGCTGGCGCACCGGGTCGGCGAAACCTTCGACGCGGCGGTGCTCGACGTGGACGCGCCGCCGAACGACCGGCCGAGGCCGGCCCGGCAGCCCGGCGGAACGGTGGCGCTGGACGCCCCGCCGGTGCGGGCCCGCTGCACCGGGGTGCTGCCCCTGGGCGAGCGGGTCCGGGTCCGGCTGGTCGAGGCCGACCCGACCACCCGGAAGGTCCTCTTCGCGCTGGCCTGACGGTGGGCACCGCCGAATCGGTGGGGTTTCGCACAGCGTCCGGCGCTGCTGCCGGCCCGCGTGATTTGCGAGGATGGGCGCATGGCATACGACGCGAGCACGCTGCCCGACGTGTCCGGGCTGACCGTCGGCATCATCGGCGGCACCGGCGACCAGGGCCGGGGCCTGGCCTACCGGTTCGCCCGCGCCGGGCAGTCCGTGCTGATCGGCTCCCGGTCGTCCGAGCGTGCCGCCGAGGCCGCCGTCGAGATCGCGGCGCTGCGTGGCGTGTCCCCCGGTGTCGAGGTCGCCGGGGCCGGCAACGAGGAGGTCGCCCGGCGCAGCGACGTGGTCGTGATCGCGGTGCCGTGGGACGGGCACGCGGCCACCGTCGCGGCCCTGGCCGAGCCGCTCGCCGGCAAGATCGTCGTCGACTGCGTCAACCCGCTCGGCTTCGACCGGCAGGGCCCGTACGCGCTGGCCGTCGCCGAGGGCAGCGCCGCCCAGCAGGCCGCCGCCCTGCTGCCCGACTCCCGGGTCTGTGCCGCGTTCAACCACGTCAGTGCCCCGCTGCTGGCCGACCCGGCGATCGACCGGATCGACCTCGACGTGCTGATCTGCACCGAGGACCGCGAGCTGGTGGGCGTCGTGGGCGCGCTCGCCGCCCGGATCCCCGGGATGCGTGGCATCTACGCCGGCCGGCTGCGCAACGCCCACCAGATCGAGGCGTTCACGGCCAACCTGATCGCGATCAACAAGCGTTACAAGGCCCACGCCGGCATCCGCGTCACCGACCTCTGAAATCCATGGCCTGCCCCGGGCCGCCTCGAAGGATGAGGATCGGGCCTGGTCTGTGCCCGAGGAGCGCGCCTTCGAGTTGAAGCTGGTCGACGGTCGATTCTCTTCACAGCGGCACCGGTCCGCTCGGGTGCGACGGATCCCGCCGGTCGTGGCACGCCGCGACCGACGGGACCAGGTCAGACCCTCGGGTCAGAAGTTCAGGCTGACGCCGGTCTTCTTGCAGGCGACGTTGGCTCTCGCCCCGGTCTTCTCCAGGACGGGGCTGTCCGCGGCGGCGGTTACGTCCGAGGCGCTCGCCACCTTGCGGGCCTCCGCGCCGAACGCCGCCAGCGCGGCGGCGGCCTCGCTGCCGGAGCCGCCCGTGGCGACCACGTCCGCCATCCCGTCCGCCATCTCGGTGTACGCCTTCTTCAGCGCCGGCGTCGGATCCCCGCCCGACGTCACGACCTTCACCAGCGCCGCCTTCGAGTCGTCGCCGATCTTCTTCGCCGCCTGGCAGAGCTTCTTGTCGGCCGCGGGATCGGCGGCGGCGGTGGAGGGTGCGGCTGTGGGGGAGG
>NZ_SMKJ01000151.1:0-16390 GCF_004348615.1 Micromonospora sp. KC207 | reverse complement strand
AGCTGGGTGGGTGGGATGGCCGGAAGACGGGGCGGCACTTCCACGCTGGTCGCGGCGCTGGTGGTGATCGGTTGGCTGGCTGTCGGCGGAGTGACCGGGCCGTACGCCGGGAAGCTGGGGGACGTCGCCACCAACGACAACGCCTCCTTCCTGCCTGCCGAGGCCGAGGCCACCCGGGGGCAGGACCTGGCCGCCGAGTTCGTCGACCGGCAGACCACCCCGGCGCTCGTCGTCTACGCGCGTACCACCGGCATCACCGACGCCGACCGGCAACGGGTCGCCACCGACGCCGCCCGGTTCGCCCGGGTTCCCGGCGTCGTCGCGCCGCTCCCGCCGTCCGTGCCCAGCCAGGACGGCCAAGCCCTTCAGGTGGTCGTGCCCATCGACGAGGCAGCGGGCGAACGGGTCGGGGAGGTCGTCGACGAACTGCGCGCCATCGCCGGCGGCGACCGGGACGGGCTCACCGTGGACGTCGCCGGACCCGCCGGACTGCTCGCCGACCTCATCGAGGTCTTCGGCGCCATCGACGGGCCGCTGCTGCTGGTCACCCTCAGCGTCGTGTTGCTCATCCTGCTGATCGTCTACCGCAGCCCGGTGCTGTGGATCTTCCCGCTGCTCGCCGCCGGGATGTCGTACGCCCTGGCGTCGGTCTTCGTCTACCTCCTCGCCGGCCACGACGTGATCAAGCTCAACGGGCAGGCGCAGGGCATCCTCACCGTGCTCGTCTTCGGTGCCGGCACCGACTACGCGCTGCTGCTCATCGCCCGGTACCGGGAGGAGCTGCACCGGCACGCGCCACTCTGGGACGCGATGCGGGCCGCCTGGCGGGGAGCCGCCCCGGCGATCATCGCCTCCGGTGGCACCGTCATCGTCAGCCTGCTCTGCCTGCTGCTGTCCAGCCTCAACTCCAACCGGGCGCTCGGTCCGGTCGCGGCAATCGGCATCGCCGCCACCCTGCTGGTCATGCTGACCTTCCTGCCCGCCCTGCTGGTGCTCGGCGGCCGCTGGGCGTTCTGGCCGCGCCGGCCCGCCGTCGACCAGGCCGACCCGCAGACCGAACACGGCCTCTGGAGCCGGATCGCCGGTCTCGTCGCCCGCCGGGCCCGGGTCGTCTGGCTCGCCACCGCCGCCGGCCTGGCCGTGCTCACCATCGGCCTGACCCAGCTCGGCATCACCACCCTCGGCCAGACCGACCTGTTCACCCAGCGCACCGACTCCGTCGCCGGCCAGGACGTGATCGCTCGCCACTACCCGGCCGGCACCGGCAGCCCGGCCACCATTTTCACCAGCCAGCAGACCGCCCGCCAGGTCGCCGAAATGGCCCGGCGGGTGCCCGGCGTCGCCGCAGTCCGCCCGGTCACCGAGCGGAGCCAGACGGGCCCATCCGACCCGAACGCCCCGCCGCAGGTGGTCGACGGCCGGGTCCAGTTCGAGGCCACCCTGGCCGACCCGCCCGACAGCGACGGCGCGGAGCGGACCATCCGCGACCTCCGCGAGGCCGTCCACGGCGTACCCGGCTCGGACGCGGTGGTCGGCGGGTTCACGGCGATCAACGTGGACATCTCCGACGCGTCCGCGAGGGACCGCAACGTGATCATCCCCGTGGTGCTGCTGGTAATCGCCGTCATCCTGGCCCTGCTGCTGCGCGCACTGCTCGCCCCGCTGCTGCTCATCGCGACCGTGGTGCTGTCGTTCCTCGCCACGCTCGGGCTGTGCGCGCTGATCTTCCGGCACCTGCTCGACTACCCCGGCGTCGACCAGTCGTTCCCCCTGTTCGCGTTCGTCTTCCTGGTCGCCCTCGGCATCGACTACAACATCTTCCTGATGAGCCGGGTGCGCGAGGAATCGGTGCACCGGGGCACGCGCCCCGGCGTGCTCACCGGCCTCGCCGTCACCGGCGGCGTCATCACCTCCGCCGGCATCGTGCTCGCCGCGACGTTCTCCGCGCTCGCCGTGCTGCCTCTGGTCGTCCTCGTCGAGCTGGGCGTCGCCGTTGCCGTCGGGGTCCTGCTCGACACCATCGTCGTCCGCTCGCTGCTGGTGCCCGCCCTGTCGTACGACATCGGGCCGCGGATCTGGTGGCCCAGCCGGCTGGGCCGCACGGACCGGGAGGCGAGCGATGCCCGCTGAGACCGACGTCGTCATCGTCGGCGGCGGCCCCGCAGGGCTCGCCACGGCCCGGCGGCTCCATCGCGCTGGCGTGCCTGGGCGGCTGCTGGAAGCCGGCGACCGGCTCCGGTTCGCGGCGCTGGCCACCGCCTTCGCCGCCTGCCTGCCGGCCGGCTGCCCGACGCCCCGGAGAGCGCCGCCGGGCCGGCCTGTCCGACTCGATCATCGAGGAGCTGCTGCGGCCGTTCCTGCCCGGCGTGTTCGTCGACCGGGAACTGGAAACCTCCAGCGACGTGCTGACGATGATGCACGCTCGTTCGCCCGAGGACGGATCGGGGTGCCGGCGCGGGGAACGGGTGCGCTGCCCCCGGGGCCATCGTCGAGCCGCTGCCCGCCGGCCTGAGGCCATCGCATGCGGCTGCGTGCTGTTATCCTCGCGTTGCCCATCGTGCTGGATCATCGGTGGGCGTCCAACCGACGACGCTGCTTCGTGCTGGCCGGTGATCCATCGGGCGGGTTACGATCCGGCGCGGTAGCGGGGCGGTAGCTCAGCGGGTTAGAGCAGGGGACTCATAATCCCTCGGTCACGGGTTCGAGTCCCGTCCGCCCCACAACCCGCACCATTGTGCGAAACGACGGGCCGGTCGACGTGTCGACCGGCCCGTCGTCGTCTTGGTCGAGTCGTTCGAGGGGGATCTTGTAGACCGGGGTGAGCGTGTTGCCCTGGATCTTGATCTCGGCGACGTGGTTTTCGATGACGGCTTTGCGCTGGCCTGGGGTGCCGTGTTGCAGGACGTCGGCGAGGTCGCGGCGCAGGCGGTCGATCGCCTTGGTGCTGGGCAGCGCTGGCAGGTCGTGGCGGAGCTGGTGGAGTTCGTCCTGGCGGGCTCGGAGCTGGTCGAGTTTGAGGGTCAGGTCTTGGATGCGGTGGCCGCAGGTCCGTTCGTCGAGGGTGCCGTTCTCGAACGCAGTGAGGTAGCGGTCGACGGTCGCTTCCGTGGTGGTGATCTTTCCGGTGATGGCGTCGAGTTCTGCTTGGTGGCGGTCGCTGCCGTCGGCGCGTAGTGCCCGTTCGACCGCGACCGCCTCGATGATCAGGTCCGGTTTGCGGAAGAAGTCGATCAACCCTTCGGCGACGGTGCTGTCGAGCAGGTCGGCGTCGATGCGGGCCGCATCGCAGCCGGTGGAGCCGTAGCGGGTTCGGGTGAAGCAGGTGTAGTAGCGGTAGCGGCGCAGCTTGCCGGTCGCGGAGGTGCCGACGTACTTGCTGCCGCATCTGGGGCAGGTGATGCGGCCGGTCAGGTCGTAGTCGGAGTTGGCGGCGGCGCGTTGCGAGTGGGCCTCGCCGCGAGCTTCCAGGATCGTTTGGCATTGGGCGAACAGGTCTTCGTCGATCAGGGGCGGGTGGGCGTGTTCGGTGGTGACGTCGCGGAAGCCGACCTCGCCGAGGTAGAGCCGGTTGCCGAGCATCCGGCCGATGGTGTGCCCGGACCAGGGTTTGCCCGCGCGGGTGCGTTTGCCGTGCTCGTTGAGCTGTGCGGCGATGGCGCGGGTGCCGAGCCGGGTTCCGGCGTAGAGGCCGAAAATCTCCTTCACGATGTGCTGCTCGTCGGGGTGCGGGACGAGGCGGTGGGTGTCCGGGTCGATGAGGTAGCCGTAGGGGCGGGGTCCGTGGGTCCATTCGCCCTTGGCGGCTTTGCGTTCCATGCCGTTGATGACGCGGTCGATGATGACTTCGCGTTCGAACTCGGCGAACGCGCCGAGCATCTGCACGAACAGCCGTCCGGCGGGGCTCGCGGTGTCGAAGGGTTCGGTGGCCGAGCGGAAGTGCACGCCGGCGGCGTCGAGATCGTCCATCAGGGTGGCCAGGTCGCGGATGCGTCGGGAGAATCGGTGGAGCCGGTAGACGAGCAGCAGGTCGAACCGGCCTGCCCTCGCTGCGGCGAGGGCTTTGGTGAGGCCGGGGCGGTCGAGGGTGGCGCCGGAGGCATCGTCGGTGAACCGAGCGGTGATTTGCCAGCCGGGTTGGGAGTCGACGTAGGCGGTCAGTTTCTGGGTCTGGGCTTCGATGGTGTAGGGCTGGTGCTCGTCGTCGGTGGAGCGGCGGGTGTAGATCGCCACCCGGAGCATGGTCTCCGGGGTGATCGCCTCCCGCCTGCGGGTCGTCGGCTTTCGTCGTGCTGCCATAGCGGCTCCTTGAAGTGCAGGGGTGGTGTTGCGGCCGAACCTCGTTCGGCCGCAACGAAGGGGTCATGTCTCGTCGTCGTCTTGTTCGGGTGGGTGGGCGGTCCACCACGAGGCGATCAGCGCTGCCCATGCCTGGACCGCCTTGCGGTACTCGTCGGCGGTCATCGGCACGGTCTCGGGCGGCCCGATCGTCCACTGCGTGCTGGTCTTGCTCGGGCCGGTGGTCTTGGGCGGACCGCTCCGCCTGGTGGCGGTGGGCGGCTCGCGGCGGCCGTGCCGGTCCCGGACCGGGCGCTTGGTGGTCCGGCCCGGCTCGGGTTCGTGGTCGTCAGCCTGTCCGGCTGGGCGTGGTGGTGGCATTGGCCTCCTCGGGGTCGGCACTCGTGGTGAGCGCGATGTGCGTCCATGGGGACTCCTTTCGGTTGAGGGCGTTGTTCGTGGTTGCTGGTCGTGGGTCGGTCCCGCTGCCGGTCCCGGTCCCGCTCGCTGTCGTGGTCCCGGTCCCGTTGTCGGTCCGAGTCCCGGTCCCGCTTCAGGTCCGGGTCCCGCTTCAGGTCCCGCTTCCGGTTCCGCTCGCAGTCCCGGTCGATTGGGAGCAGTCCCGCTTCGTGTCCCGCTTGCCGGGCTGTTCGGCCTGGTTCATGGTGTTGTGGGCTGTCCCGTTCGGTCCCGGTCCCGTTGGGTGACCGTGGTGCCGTGGCCTGTCCGGGTTGGTTGACCGGCTGGCGTCCGGTGTTGATCAGGTCGATTCCCGCTCCATCCAGGACGGATGTCAAGCCGACCATCGAGCGCGATGGAGCCATCTAGAGCGCTGCGCAGCAGCATTGAGGAGCAGTGCCGGTGCGGTGGTCGCGATTGTCCTTCGCCGACCCGCAGGTGGGCTCGGGCGCGACAAGCGCCGGTCGTGATAGGACGAGGTAGAGATATGGAGAGGGGCAGACCGTAGCTCCACGACCTTGCAGGGGCCAGGCGTTGTCAGGTCCGGCAGACCGATTTGAACCTGACGAGACCTGACGCCGCAGGTCACGGGGTTGCTCATGGTCTGGCCTGGTCGAAGTCGGCCGGGTCGACCTCGCCAGGCATCGGGAGTTCGGCCAGGCGCAGCAGCGGCGAAGCGACGCCGTGCAGATGCCAGACCGCCTCGGCGGGACTGCGCCCGTCGAGCCGATCGCGGGCAGCCGTCGCGACCGGCACGGTGAGCCTGGTGTCGGCCAGGCGGCGGTGCAGGTTGGCCGCGCGGGTGGTCGAGTGGAGCCAGAACAGCACCGGCCACGCCGGGCCGCCACGGCGGACGAGGTTGCCGTAGCCGGCCAGTTTCCCCACCAGGACGCCGAGCGCCTCGGTGCCTTGGTCATGTTCCAGGTACCAGACCGTGGTCTGCCCGTGCTCGGACCACACGCCGAGGGCGTCGGCGTTGACCATGCCGTACGCCGTGGTCCCCGGCGGGCTGAAGAATCGTTTCAGCCTGGTGTCGGGCCACCAGTGGTGCAGCCTGGCAGCCGGGTGCAGTCGTTCGTGTGCGGCGAGGTCGGTGAAGAACTGGTTGATGCCGAGCCGGTGGTCGAGATTGCGGCTGGTGGCGATGCGGTGCAGCCGCGTCGTGCTCGCCGCGCGGCGGGGCGGCTCGTCACCGCGCGCGGCGGCGACGACCAGGGCTCCGGTGTGGGCCAGTGCTTAGTGGTAGGGGTGGCTGCCTCCCTCCAGCCGGAACGGCCGGAACCGTTCCAGCAGACCCAGCTCGGTGAGCTGGGTGAGACGGCGTTGGGCGTAGTTCAGGCTCGGGAACAGGGCGTGCGCGATCTGGAAGCTGGTCAGCACGGCATGGTCATAGAGCCAGCCGAGCAGACGCCAGTCCCGCTCGGTGAGCTGGTGCTGCACCCGCAGCACATGATCTGTTGCTGTTCGCATAAGCGCCTCCTGCGATAGGTGTTGGTGCCCCGCACCCGAAGGGAAGAACCCGAAGGGTCTTCTGCACCGCGCCGTCCCGGTTGGTCAGGCTGCTGACCTGGGCTGTCAGGGTGGAGCCGGGTGCTTGAGGGCGTCACTTTGAAGCTGGACGGGCTCGCCGACCCCGAGGAGCACAGCCACGTGGACCCGGAGCCGACGTGCGGAGCCGGTTGTGCGAGATGCGACCGGCAGACGAAAAGCCGTCGCGCGATGCCAACGGCGCGACGGCTCTCGAAGACCAGAACAGTGCTATCGGGTGCAGGGACGTCGCCTCGGGCGGCGTCGTAGTCCTCCAACACGGCGTTCTCGTCAACGCGAGAGCCATCAAGTCCGCGGACATGCGCGGGAGTGTTGGAGGACCTCCCCTCCGACCGCCACAACGGCGGCCGGGGTCACCGCCCCGACGTCGCACTCCAGCGGTCGGGACGGCTCGGCCGAACAAGACCGAGAGATCCAGGCTACGAGCCTGATGCGGGGCGGTCAATGCAATAGCTCGGCCGCGCAATGCCCGCTGACCTACGATGTCAGAAGTGGACAGGTCGTGTCAGGCAGACCTCGCCACGATGACAGGTGCTGTCAGGAACGCGCGAGCGCCTCGGCGCCGGGCTTCAGCCACGGCGTGCCGACACGGCGCAGCCCGATCAGCTCGGGCCGGGTGACGCCGGGCCTGCGCCGTGGCAGCATCCCGCTCTGGCGCAGGGTTCGCTCCGCTTCTGTCCGGCTGGGGCAGGGCCCCTCGACCTGGCAGGTCCGGCACACGCCGCTGCCGCTGAGCGTGGCGTGCTCGTTGACGGCGTCCAGCGCGTCGGCTGCCCTGGCCAACGCCGTGCTCGCCAGGTACGTCGTGCCCATCACCGCGCTCCGATCAACAGCACCGGCGTCGCGGTGGGTGGCGTGGGCGTGCAGGGTGCGGTCTGCGCGCCCACGCCACGGCACGTTCCGGGCGGTTGCGCCGTGCTCGCGAAAGCGGTTCGCGGAGCCGGTCGCACGGAGCGTGCGGTCGAGGACGAGCCGGTGCCCGGCCACTTCTCGGCGCGGGAAAACGCCTCACGCGATGGCACACTGGCTACCACGGATCACCGTCCTTGAGGTCGTTGCTGGAGGGCGGGCTCACCGGCCACTGGGAGACGCCGTTCGGCATGGTGAGCCCGCCCGGCGCTCACCACCGCAGCCCATCGGCGAGTACAGCAGCAAGGCCAGCCGTCGCCCCGGCGGCGTGTCCGCCGGGGTCGACAACCACGATCGGCCCTTGCGGCTGGCCAGGCCAGTGACTGGTTGTCAACCCTGGGTCGGGTAGCCAGGGGCAGGGGCAGACCGGTTCAGCGCTGCTGAGGCGGCTTCGACCACGGTGGGACAGTGCCCTTGGGCGACCCGTGCGGCTCGCTGGAGCTGGTGGGGCAACCGGTGCCGTTCGCCGCCGCCGATCGCGTCGTGCAGCGTGGACTCGCCGGTGGTGACGTCTCCGGCGGCGAGCAGCACTTCGGCGATGGTGATCTGCTCGATGATGCGCCATTGCGGCGATGTCGGCAGGGTAGGGGCCGGTGAGGCACCGAGCAGGGCGATCGCCTGCGGGGCGCGGCCGGTGGTGATGAGCCCGCGCAGGTGGACCTCTCGGACGGCTGTGGCGCTGACGAGCGGGTCGTCGGAAGCAGGGCGGTCCTGGCTGCGGTGCAGCTCGGTGAGCGTGGCGTCGAACGTCGCGGGGTCCTGGGCGGCGCGTGCGAGCTGGACGAGCGCCGGTGCCCGCTGGTCGGCGCTCACGATGGCGACGGCGTGGGCGAGTCGCACCAAAGCGGCGCGAACTCTCCCTGCCTTGCGGAGTTCGTTGCCGTGTACGCGCAGCGTGTAGGCGTGCAGATCGGCGTCGTCGAGCTGTTCGGCGACGCGCAGCGCCCTGCCAGTCCAGCGCACCGCGAAGGCCAGCCGCTCCTCCGGCAGGACGTAGCCGAGGGAGACGCCGAGTTCGGCGCGTGCGCGGGCGAGCAGGAGCAGCATGTCCTTGTCGACGATCCCGTCGGCGGCGCGGGCTTCGAGCCGGGCGACCAGCGGCCACAGCTCGTTGACGGCGGCGGCACCGTGGCCGGCGTGGCGGGCGATCGTGGCAAGGCGCAGGGTCGAGTATCCGAACTGCAGCATGGTGACGTGGTCGGCGGCCTCGGTGTCGGTGACGCCGACCCGGTGCAGTGGGATGCCGAGGTGCTGGGCGATGCGCCGCCGGTTGACGATGTCGACGACGTCCCGCCGCCCGGTCTCGATCATGGAGATGTAGGAGGGGTCGTAGCCGAGCTTTTCGGCCAGAGCGAGCTGGCTCGTCCCGGTGCCCTGCCGCCAGGTCCGGATCATCACGCCCAGGTCGCCGGTAGCCAGCGCTGCCGCTGTGTGTGGGCTTGTCCATAGCCACAGCGCGGACGTCGAGACGGAGCGGGCGGGCTCGCGTGGGCTGCCGGTGACCGCGGCGCAGGCCGGGCACAGCGGCACGCCACCAGGTTCGTCGACGGAGGTGGCACAGGCCCGGCAGCGCATGGCTATCCGTTCACCGGTGTTTCGAGCCTGGCGAACCAGTCGTGGACCGAGCGCCGATACCCGTCGGGCATGGGCAGGCCCGCGATCTCGTCGGCGGCGAACAGGCGAGCTTCCTTGTGCTCGGAGCTCACCGTGATCGGCGAGTCGTCGTCGACGAAGCAGCCGTAGGTCACGATCAGCACGTCCACGCCCTCGCGGATGTGGTACTGCCAGGAGTCGAGGATCGGGCCGACTCGCACAGTCCAGCCGGTCTCCTCGCTGATCTCCCGTCCGACGCAGGCGGCCGGGTCCTCGCCGAGTTCGAGCTTGCCGCCGGGCAGTTCCCATTCCTCGCGCTCATTGCGCAGCAGCAGGACGCGGCCGTCGCGGACGCAGACGCCCTTGATGGACACCGGGAAGGCGTGAGGCCGGTACATGTTCGCATCCTTCCGTCGGCTGTCAGCGGACCGTAACACGGCGACGAGCGACAGGCGTCGCCGCAGGCTGCGGGCACCTTGACAATCCGTCACTTGATTGACCGGCACCACGGGCTGACGGTGGTGTTGGTCAGACAGGGGGCTCACCATGATCTATCACGTTCGTATCGATCCACACGACAGTCAAGCCGGTGCCCGGCTTGCCGCTGCGCTGCGAGACGTCGGCCTCGCCACCTTCGAGGGCGTCACCGACCGGGCATCGCTGCTGCGCCTGGCCGAGCAGGTCATGCACGTCTGGCACCACCGCGACAGCGACACCGACGGCGTCACCGCGATCGGCGATCGAGGCGAACTGGCTCGCCGACCAGGATCGGCCGGCTTCGGCCGCGACGAGCTGACCGTGCACACCGAGTCCTCGGCCGAGGACCGGCCTCCCCGGCTCATGCTGCTGTTCTGCGCTCGTGGCGCTGCCTCCGGCGGCGAGTGCCGACTGGTCGACGGCGCCCGGCTGCACCACGAGCTGGCGCTGCGCGACCCCGAACTGCTCGACGCGCTGCACACTCCGCGCAGCGTGCTCTTCGGCGGCGCCGCCGGCCACCTCGGTTCGGTGTTCACCGAACACGACGGCCGCGCTGTCGTCCGGTTCCGGCTCGACGATCTGGCCAGGTTCTCCCCGCAGATCACCCGGCGGCTGGCCTCGCTACGGGCGATCTTGCACGACCTGGAGACACCGATGCCGCTCATGCCCGGCCACGGCTACCTGCTGTGCAACACCCGCTGGCTACACGGCCGCGCCGCCTTCGCGGGAGAACGTCTCATGTACCGGCTGCTGGGCAACCCGCTGCCCACGGTTGAGATCCCCGAAGGCTTCGCGACCTCGCTGGCCGAGCCCGCGACCGTCTGACCACCGCAACTCCCAAGGCCGTCACCGGCCCAAACCCAATCACGTCTGACGGAGGTGCTTCGCCGTGCCCGGATTCGTCGCGTTGACTGGACCGCCCGCAGTGGGCAAGACAACCCTGTCGGCCCAGCTCGCCGCCGTCCATGGCGCGCAGGTGTTCCGGTTGCGCGAGTTCGCCCAGGACTACCGGCACCGCCCCGACGCCGACCCGGCCCTGTTCGCCACCGAGGACCCGCTCGGCTGGTTCTCCGACCAGACCGTCCGCGTGCTGCTGGACGCCGCGTTACTCGGCCGGGAGTCGACCGGCGTGACGGTGCTGGAGAACCTCCCTGGCACGGTCACCCAGCTGCGCACCATCAGCGAGATCGGCCGCCGGCTCGGGCTACCGGTCGTGGTGATCGAGATGACCGCACCGGACGCGATCGTGATCGGACGATCACTCATACGTCGAGTCTGCTCGGCCTGCGAACCGGATCTCGACGCCGACCCCCACCGGCCCGCCCGAGCCACTGCCGCCGACTCCGAGAGCTGCGCCATCTGCGGAAACCGGCTACGCCGTCGCCGCTGCGACGAAACAGCGCTGTACGAGCTGAAGCTGCATCGCTTCCGGTCCCGCATCCCCGGCATCCGGCGCGAAGCCGCCACCCTCGACCTGCCCTACCAGGCCGTCAACGCCACCGACAGCCCGGCCGACTGCCTGCGACGAGTCGTGGCCGCGCTCCGCAACACCCAGATCCTCACGTGCCTGCCCGTCGACGTCTCACCCGCTCTGAACGGAGCAACCCCATGACGATCGTGACCCTGCCGACCCCGACGCTGCGCCCCGACGACCGTGACGGCTACGGGTTCGCCCGCCTGCCCGCCAACGCCCACGACGAGGCCCCAGAGCGCATCGACCGCATCCCGTACGGCCGGTTCCGCAACGTCTACCTGTACATCACCGAGCGCTGCCAGCTGCGCTGCGAGCACTGCTACATGGGCGAGCGGCTGGACCGGGCGCTGAAGATGCCCTTCGACCAGATCATGGCGACGCTGACGACCTGGCGGCAGATGGGCGGGTCCAAGCTGACCATCCTCGGTGGCGAGCCGACGCTGCACCCCGACTACGTCAAGGTGATCCGCTGCGCCAAGCAGCTCGGCTACGAGCACGTGATCACGACCAGCAACGGCCTGGAACCGGCCATCCGCAAGTTCCGGCTCATGAACCCGGACGACTTCGCCTACGTGCAGATCAGCCTCGACGGCGGCAGCCCTGACAGCCACGACCGCGTACGGGGGACTGGCACGTTCGACGAAGCCGTACGCAACGTGCGGGAACTGGTCGAGCGAGGCTTCGACACGAGGATCATCTGCACCGTCAACCGCGCCAACACCGGGGACTGCCTGCGGCTGCTCGACCTGGCCGACGAGATCGGGGTGTCGCTGGTCAAGTTCCACGTCTTCTCGGTCATCGGCTCCGGGCACGGTGCCGCCGAGTGGGGCATGCAGCCCATGGAGTGGATCGAGTTCTACGAGCGGCTCGAAACGGTCGCGCCCGGCTACCGGACCCGGGTCTGGTACCAGCCGACCTACGCCCGCCGCGAGCGGATGGCCCGCTACGCCGCCGACGGCTACCGCGGCTGCATCGGGCGAACCCTCGACCGGATCTCCATCTTCCCGGACGGCCGGGCCTACGTGTGCAGCTTCCTGTTCGACACCGACCTGCACTTCGCCAACATGACGGACGGCAAGATCGAACTCAACCGGAACGCCAACGAGTTCGACCTGTTCACCAAGGTCCTGTCCACGTCGAGCTGCGGCGGCTGCAAGGTCTCCGGATCGTGCGTCGGCGGCTGCCCGGCCGAGGAACTGGTCATGGGCACCGCGTCCTGCGCGGCCGAGCCGGACATCGTCCCGGTCTGCCGCCTGTGGAAGGCCGACATCAGCCGTTGAACAACCAGGCACAACGACCACAAGGAGAGCCGACCATGACCCGCTACAAGGCGTGCATCGACGTGCACCTGATCCTGCGCCGGACAGACGAGATCCTGCTCGGGCAGCGACACAACACCGGCTACGCCGACGGCTGCTGGCACCTGCCCAGCGGCCACACCGAGGACGGCGAACCCGCGACCCTCGCGCTCATCCGCGAGGCCGACGAGGAGATCGGCGTGCAGATCGACCCGGCCGAAGTCCGCTTCACCCACCTGATGCACCACCGCACGAACGAAGGCCGCATCGCCCTGTTCTTCGAGGTGACCCGCTGGTCCGGCGAGATCGTCAACACCGAGCCCGACAAGTGCACCGGCTGGCGTTGGTACCCGCTCACGGCCCTGCCAGACCCGATGATCCCCTACGCCGCCGAGGCGCTCCACCACTACATCAAGGGCGACGTCTACGCCGAGCGGGGATGGGACTAGAGATGAGCAGCCCATCCCTCGACCTGGTCTGCGTCAGCTACCTCGCCGACGCCGGCATCCAGCATGTCACCGACTACCCGGCCGCCAACCACGGCGCGATCATCACCGAGACGTTCGACTCCATCGCGGCGGACGGACCCATCACCGCGCTCACGGCCCGCCTGCTCGGCCTCCGGGTCGGTCTGATCAGCAACCAGATCGGCGCCGACCCGGAAGGCCAGCGCCTACTCGCCACCCTCGACCGAGCCCACATCCAGCACACCATCGATCCCGACGTGTCGGGCACCACGCCGAAACTCACCGTCATCACCGACGACGCCGGAACAAGAACCTGGTTCGCCTGGCTCGACCACGCCTACGCCCAACTCGCCGTCGCCAACCTCGCCATGATCGCCACCGCGCGCCTGGCCTACATCGACTGCTACAGCGCCATCACCGAGGCAGCAGCCCGCGCGATCCGCTTCGCCGACCGCACACCGCTCATCCTCAACCTCGGCAGCGACCAGCTCCACCCCGACATCCAGCAGGCCACGCAAGGCCGCCAGATCCTGGCCGTCCAGACCAGCATCGACGAAACGGACGCGGGCGACGCCGAGGCACTGGCCGCCGACATCCTCGGCAGGCTCCGGCCCCAGGCGGTAGTCATCACCCTCGGCCGCTACGGAGCCATCGCGCTCACCCGCGACGGCCTCCACCATGCCCAAGCACCACAAGCCCCCGTACGCCACACCCACGGTGCCGGTGCCGCGTTCTCCGCCGGATACGCGCACGCACTGCTGCTCGGCGGCACCGTCGACGAAGCGCTCGCCGCAGGCTGCGGCCTCGGCACCGACCACTGCGCCGGACGCAACCCGATCATCCCCGCACAGCGGCAGCTCCAGCCCGCCCTCCGTCTCTGACCAGGAGCAACCCATGCCGAACCTGAATCTCGACCCGCTCAACGACCTCGATTGGACCGACCTGGCCGCCGTCACCGCGGCAACCGAGAAGGTCCTTACCGACCTGGCTCAGGACCCGGCGCTGATTCGCGAGTACGCCGAGATCGCCGTGGCCAACCCCGACCTGCTCCAACCCTGCGAGCACTACGACATCCTCGACAAGATCGTCCTGCATGACGACCCGACCGGATGGCGGCTACGCCTGCACGTCTTTCTGCCCGGCTACTACGACCGGCCCCACAACCATCGCTGGACCTACAGCAGCCGGATCCTGCACGGCAGCTACACCCACACCCTCTACGGGACCGACGACCAGGTCGGCGACGATGGCGTCAAGGTCGCGGACCTGGCATCGCGCATGATTCGCACCGAGACGGCCGGAGACTTCTACACCCTGCATCACAGCATGATCCACTCAGTGATCGCCGAGCCCTACACGACTTCACTCGTCGTCCGCGGCCCGGCCGTCAAGGACCGGTTCATCGTCACCGACCGTGTCACCGGCGAGGCGTGGTGGCAGTACGGCGCGGCCAAGGAGAGCTCCGACGATGCCGACCGCAAGCGCATGACTCCCGGGCAGGCAGCCGCCTGCCTGACCCGCCTCGTCGAACTCGACATCCTCCCCGCGTAGGTCCGCCATGACGGCGGGCACACCAACACCGACCTCGACAGGAGAACGATGATCAAAGCTGTCGTGTTCGACATCGGCGAGACGCTGCTCGACGACACCCGCGAATGGGCGGCGTGGGCGGATTGGATCGGCGTCCCCCGCCACACCTTCTCCGCCGTCGTCGGCGCAGTCGTCGCGAGCGGCCGGGACAACCGCGAAGCCTTCGAGTACTTCCGGCCCGGATTCGACCTCGAAGCCGAACGGCAAGCTCGCGAAGTCGCCGGATGCGGCCAGATCATCGAAGAGAGTGATCTCTACCCGGACGTCAGATCCGCGCTGACCGCGCTGCGGCAGCAAGACTTCTGGGTTGGCATCGCTGGCAACCAAACCGCAAAGGTCGCCGAGCTGCTCCGGGTGATGGAGCTACCCGCAGATGCGATCGCCACCTCGGGAGAGTGGGGAGTTGGCAAGCCGGACTCCATCTTCTTCGACCGGGTTGTGGCCATGACACCGGTCGACCGCGACGAGATCCTCTACGTCGGTGACCACCGCGACTACGACATCGCTGCTGGTCGTGCTTCAGGGCTGCACACCGCTCTCATACGCCGAGGACCCTGGGGCCACATGTGGTACCAGGACGCCGATGTGCAGGTGGCCGCGGACATGGTCGCTACTTCGTTGGAGGATATCGCTTCGGCGCTGGCCAAGACCGCTTGAGTTGATCGTGACAATGCGACTAATCTCCGAAACGATGGCTGTGGAGTCGCCAACCGCTCACTCAACCCACACTCAATACTGGGCTGGAGCGCGCAACGCGGTGGTTACGGTAAGTCAGCCGAGGTTGTGGCCGCAGCCAGCACCCTGAGTCACCGATAGCATACGTTCGTGCAGTATAGATCGACTTCTAGCGGAGGGGCAACACGGTGAGCCCTCGGCCCGGCGGTGAAGCCGACAAGCTTGGCAATCACTATGAGGGCGCGTGGATCGTCCTGCATATTCTTGAGGTGCTTGCGGGAACGGCCGAGTCGGTGACAGTCGAAGAACTCGGCGAAATCGGCAAAGGCGCAGAGTTTACGCTCCGCCGTAGGACTACGAGTGAGGTTCACCAAGTCAAGCGGCAACGTGGCAGTGCCAACTATTGGAAGCTCGGTGACCTACACGCCAAAGGTGTCTTAAAAGCAGCAGGGAGCCATGTTGCCGCTGGTCGCCAGTTTCACTTCGTCTCCACGATTCCAGCGCAGGAGTTACAGGATCTTGCTGAACGAGCGCGGCACTCGCCGGATGTTCAAACGTTCGTGGACGACCTCCGCAGCGAGGCAAAGCAGCGGTTCAACTACCTGAGTTCCACCGTTTACGGATCGGTCCATACAGCTTGGGAGACGTTGCGCGGCATATGGGGGGACTGGTCGAGCGAACGCCTAATCCGAAACCAAAACGCTGCGCTTGCCGGGATGCTTTTGACAGGGACGCCAGCGCCGGCAGCAGCGATAACGTAGCGGATCTTGCCATCGAGAATCTAGCCACCACACTCGATAAGCAGACGATCTCTGATTTGCTTCTGCATTATGAGATGAAGCTAGTTCCGGCCGGAGCGGCCCCGACCCTTGTGCGGTCCATGAGAAACGCGCACGAGAGTTGGAAGGCAAGTATCGAGCGCGAGTTGCTCCGGCCATCCATTCATAGGGTCGAAGCCGAGCAAATAGGCGAGCAGCTTCTTAATGGCAACCGCTGTGTCTTCGCCGTCGGTGCGGGCGGCTCCGGCAAGAGCGCGGTCCTTCATGAGATGGTAGAGGAGGCGGAGTCCCGCGGCTGGACCGTGCTTGCGCTTCGCCTCGATCGTCAGGAGCCATTTTCGTCAACTGTTGAACTTGGGCTGCGCTTTGGCTTGGAGACGTCACCTACTTCGTCCCTGGCCCGAGTGGCAGGAGATCAACCGAGCCTTCTTGTGATCGATCAACTCGACGCCGTGAGCAAGGCGTCGGGGCGGATCCCGCAGACGTTCGAAGCTGTTGCCGACCTCGTGCGTGAGGCGACCGCATTTCCCAACATGCGTGTCCTGCTTGCCTGCCGCAAGTTTGACCTGGATAACGACGATCGCATTAGAACCCTGACCAAAGAGCACCAGGCAAAGCAGGTTCCGGTGGCGGAGCTTTCGGATGCACAGGTGCTTGGTGCGGTCCAGGCTTTAGAGGACGTCTGATTCACGTATTTTGTCAGCTATGTGGGTTTAGTCGTATCGCCAGGTTGGGGTGGTTTCGGTGGTGAGCCGTTTGGCGAGGTTGTCGATCATGGCGATGGTGATCATGCTGGCGGAGTTGTCGGGTCGGGCTTCGTAGTCGCGCACGAGTCGGCGGTGGTGC
>NZ_SMKJ01000150.1:0-16432 GCF_004348615.1 Micromonospora sp. KC207 | reverse complement strand
CTCGTGCGGTGGGAGCGGGCTATGGCCAGCCCGCCGAGTCCCAGGCTGATCAGCCCCATCACCAGGGCTACCACGCCACCGACTATTCCGTAGCCGGTGCCGGGACCACCTTTGGCGGCGGCGACCACGTATCCGCCGAGGGCCAAGCCGATCAGCCCCGCCACCAGGGCGATGGTGGCTCCGAGTCGCCCGTTGCTGGTGCCGATACGACTGCTGGGGCGGGTCAGAGCCAGCCCGCCGATGACCGCGCCGGCCAGCGCCGCCAGTGCGCCCACCATGGACATGAATCGGCCGGTGGTCAGTTTGTAGGCATCGATACCAGTCGCCGGTCCGTCTGCGGCGGCTGGTCCGCCGATCCCGGTCCCGCCCAGCAGTAGGGCGAGCACGATGCCTCCGATCAGGACAGCTACGGCCACAGTAAGCACCCGCCGGACTGGCGTCGAGGCTCTTGATGAATTCATGTGCCTTCTCCTTTTCGTGAGGCTCGTGATGGCGGCGGCGGCCGTGATGACCGTGGCGGTCCGCGCCCGCCCTCGGGCAACGGCCGTGCGGGTGGGCCAGTTTGTTCGTACCCCTCACGGACCGTCATGGCCGGAATCATCGCGCCGGCGGAACCGCCGGGGCCTCCGACAGCGGACGGCTCCGTCTACGCGATTGGGCGTAGACGGCTGCTGTCTTCTTCCTCATGCGCGCCGAGGCACCGTCCGAGGTGTCGTCTGCTGGATCAGCATCCAGAGATCGACCGCCCGTCGTGCTGCCGACTGCTCGGCCGGGGCCTCGACAGCGATCCGATGCCCGGGTAGCCCGCGCACCAGGTTGACGAACAGCGTGCGGCGCGCGGTCGGTACCTGATACAGCACACATGCAGTCCGCGAAGCGTCCCTCACCCGGCCGTAGGAGCTCCTGCGGCACCGAACCACTTGGACAGCGCGACCTCGAGCGTCTGCTGATTCTCGCCGACCCACGCGACGTGCCCGTCCGGCCGAAGCAGTACCGCCGGCACGTCCAGTTCCTCGCTGGTGTCGGCGACCCGGTCGACCCGGTCGGCCCAGCCGTCCACCGAAAGCCGCCCCGTCTGGTCGAGCAGCAGCCCGCTGCCGGTACGTAACAGCTCGAACAGGCGCCCATGCTTCAGCTGGACGTCGTGCAGCCGTCGCCCGAGCAGGGCGTGGCCCTCACCGAAGTCGTACCGGATGCTGATCGCCGTGATCTTCTCGATCAGGAACCGGTTGACTTCGTTGAAGTCCATCAGTTGCGCCAACAACCGCCGAACCGCCTGCGGCCCGGGCTCGTTGGCTGTCAGGTGCATCTGTGCGCGGGTGTTGTTCAGCACGTCGGCGGCCACCGGATGCCGCTCGGACTCGTAGCTGTCCAGCAGGTCGTCCGGCGCCCAGCCGTTGATGGCCGCAGCCAGCTTCCAACCTAGGTTGAACGAGTCCTGGATACCGAGATTGAGCCCCTGCCCGCCCATCGGCGGATGGACGTGTGCGGCGTCCCCGGCCAGAAACACTCGTCCAACCCGGTAGCGCTCGGCCTGGCGGGTCGCGTCGCCGAAGCGCGACAGCCAGCGGGGGGAGTGCACACCGAAGTCGGTGCCGGCGTACTTGCGCAACTGCTGCTTGAACTCCTCGAGCGTCGGCGGCACCGAACGGTCTTCGACCACGCCCTCCGCCGGCACGACCGCCCGGAACATCCCCGGCTTGCCCGACGGCCCGATTCCGAACCGCTTCTCGGTCTTGCGCACCTCGGTCGTCACTTCGGTGATGTCGTCCGGCGACGCCGTCACCTCCATCTCGCCCAGTAGCGTGTCGGTTTTCGACGGCTCGCCGGGAAATCCGACCCCGAGCAGTTTGCGAACCGTGCTGCGCCCACCGTCGCAGCCGACGACAAACCGCGCCCGCAACGGCGTTGCAGCTCGATTTCCGAGGTGGACGGTCACGCCGTCGTCGTCCTGCCCCAGCCCGACCACTACACAGCCGCGCCGGATCTCGGCTCCGACTTCGGCCGCGTGCTCGGCGAGCAGCCGGTCGGTGAGCGTCTGCGGAATGCCGAGCACGTAGCCGTGAGTGGTGTCCAGCCCGGTGGGAGCGGGCTTTTCGATGCCCGCGAAGAAGCCTCGGACGCCGCCGGGGCGGATCGGGTACTGCATGCCGTTCTCGAGGAACCGCTCCAGCAGCCCCCGCTGATCCATCACCTCGATACTGCGCACGTGCAGCCCGAGCGACCGCACGAACGGCGGCAGCTCAACCTCCTTCTCCAGCACGAGCACGTTGACGCCCTGCAGACGCAATTCGCTCGCCAGCATCATGCCGGTCGGCCCGCCGCCGACGATGATCACATCGAACACGCATTCCCCCTGGTCTGCCGATTCTTGCGTCCGGCCGACGATTGTGCGCCACGACCGGGGCCTTGCCGCAAGCCCGGGGGTGCGGTATATGTTAGTAGTGGCAAGGAGCTCTCCTCCTTGCCTTTGTTGTTTTCACGTCCAGCGCGCGCAGTCGAGCTCACAGTTCGACGGCTGGCTCGCCCAGCACGATGGCAACAAGCACCAGTTCGAGCATCACGCAGCCGTGCTCCGGCGAGCGCGTCCGGCCAGCCCCGCACACGCCGCCACCGAGCCGATCCGCCCGCCCCTTACTGCACCGGGGCGAATGACGCTTGATAGCTGCCATGCCTGGTCCAGCGCGGACTCCGTAACGGGGTCTTGACCATTGTGATGCCTTCGGCGCCGTTGACCTCGTCGAACGCGGCGCTGTGCTGCCGTCCCGGTCGCGAGTCAGGGGTGCTGGGGGTGACGAGCCGGTGGACCCGGATCGTCGAGGGCGGCTGCCGGGCCAGAGCGGACAGGATGGTCCCGGTCCGGCCAGGTTTTGGCACGGTAGAGGCATCTGCGTAGCCGTGGTCACCCTGGAGCCTGCGCCGCCCGTATCGATTACTCCGCAAGGAGCCTGTAACCCGAATTTCATGGACGCCGGAATCGCTCTAGGTGCCGATAGCGTGACGATATGTAATATTTGGGTTGTCAAACGCGACTCCCCAGCGAGTCAGGCAAGACCTGTCGCCGCAGATCTCGAAGGAGGAGGTCCTGTCCGAGGTCGCGCGAAAATTCGATCCAGCGGTCTTGCGCCAGCGTCACATCGGTCGCCTCGCCCAGTGGGAGTTGGCTGAACGGTATGAGAGCTTCGCAGAGACCGCCAGCTACCAGGAATTCCCTATCCTCCTGGCCGACGGGACGAAGATAGATGCAGCGCTGAGTGTCCCACGGCGGCTGGTGCCGGGACAGAAGATCCCGGTCGTGATCATGCCG
This sequence comes from Micromonospora sp. KC207, assembly GCF_004348615.1. Lineage (NCBI taxonomy): Bacteria > Bacillati > Actinomycetota > Actinomycetes > Micromonosporales > Micromonosporaceae > Micromonospora > Micromonospora sp. KC207. The sequence goes on along the minus strand of NZ_SMKJ01000150.1, from coordinate 13,125 downwards.
GCGCCGCTGAGCCCGCTGGGCCGCGACTCCTACGTCGGCATGTTCTGGCGCTGGGCGCGCGGCAACTACGTCTCATTGGCCTACAGCCAGCGAGGGCTGGCTGGTTCGTCCGGCGAGATTCAGGTCGCCGGCCCGCAGGACTGGGCCGACGGAACAGAAATCATCACCTGGGTAGTGGACAACGTGGAAGCAGCCGACCCCGATCGGATCGGGCTTTTCGGAGCGTCCTACGGCGCTGGAACCAGCTTCCTGACCGCCGCACACGATAGCCGGGTCAAAGCGGTGGCCGGCGCCAGCGCGTGGGCAGACCTCCTGCTGTCGCTCTACGAGAACGACACCAGGCACATCAAAGCATTCGAACAACTCGTTCTACTATTCAACGAGGACCGATGCTCCGCCGAGTTCAGGGAAGTCATCGCCAAGATCCGAAACGATCAAATCGACGACGAGGTCAAGGAATTCGCGCGACGGTCTGGAACCGCGATTCGGTGTCCGCTCCGAATACATGCACAATCTGTTGTCCGACATGCACCACGACAGCTGGGACGCGTACGCGCTGCCGCAAGAACGCTACTATCTGAGCAGCACCGACGAAGGTGGCCGCGACGGGAAAATCATTTCTGGAAGACCGCTACCAGGCTGGACTCGCAGCATCGAAACGACACCCGGGTTCGACACGGAAGCCTTCGTCGCCGAAAAACTGGTCCAAACCGGGCTTCGGGAACGCCTCGGTAATCCCTGGATCTACAAGACCGACGTCATCGCCCGCCAGCATGCACTGGTTTGGAACACCGAGCCACTGGAATCGGCCAAGCGGGTGCAGGGCGAACTGGAGATACGGCTGACTGTCACACCCCAGGCCACCTCCTGCCTCATTGTTGCCTACCTGTTCGACTACGACCCGGTCGCCGGCGACGCCGCCATCATCACCAACGCGCCCTACACCCTCGAGAACACACCACCCGGCCAGCCACGCACGGTTACGTTTCCCATGCAGCCCGCCCACTACGTCCTACGACGAGGCCACCAACTCCAGCTCATCATCGACACCCACGACACCTTCTTCGCCGACGCGAACGCCGACGAAACCCTCGTCGAGATCTCGTCTCCGGAAGGCTGCGAGTCCTACATCGCCGTCCCCCTCCACGATCTGTCGCCACCCGATTGAGCAAGCGGTGACCGGTGCAACTCGACGAGCGGTTCCGCCGGTCACCACAAGGGCGCGCGGCAACGGCCCGCTCAGCTGGGATTCCACTGGCCTCTGCCCAAGCACCCCCGTCCAGGATCCGATGCGCGGATCTGCCGCGAGCCCTGGCGAGCCGGCCGTTGCCGGGTATGTGCATCGGGCGCGGTGGAGCGGAGCTACGCGTGCGTTCGTGGCTCATGGGTAGGGGCTGTGCGGGTGTGGAGGTCGTCGCCTGTGATGCGTCGGACGACTCGGCAGGGTACTCCAACGGCGACGGTCATGGCCGGGATGTCGTGAGTGACGACGCTGCCGGCGCCGATGACGGCGCCGTACCCGATGCGAACGCCGGGAAGCACGACGGCGTTGCTGCCGATCCAGACCTTGTCCTCGATCACGATGGGTTCGGAGAACCGCCGGAAGTCCACCCGCAGGTCCGGGTGGACCGGGTGCCCGGTCGTGGTCAGCGTGACGCCTGGCGCGATCATGACGCCGTCGCCGATCCGGATCTCCACGTCGTCGACGAACGTCAGGTTGACGTTGCCGAAGAAGTCGTCGCCGATGTGCACGTTGCTGCCAATCCCGCGTGGAACGGCGACAGGAGCACAGTGCGCTCGCCGACCGACCCGAGGGTTGCCTCCAGGAGAGACCGGCGTCGTGCGGCATCGCTCGGCCGTGTCTGGTTGTACTCGAAGATGAGGTCCGTGCGGCGTTGGGAGTCCCGAAAGGATGCTTCCGACTCCGTGTAGAGAAGCCCACGCCGGATCTTTTCCAGCACTTCCTCATCATGATCGGCCACAATCACCACTGTCTCATGCGAGGGCTGGCGGGGTGACCTTCGCGCCGGACGACCCAGTCCGGACCGGCCGCTCCACCGCCGTTTCAGCGCCGGTGTCAGGGGAGTACGACCAGGTCGCGGTCGGTGCGGTTGAGGCGGTCCCCGCCGTCCTCGGTGCAGATCACGATGTCCTCGATCCGGGCCCCGTACCGTCCCGGCAGGTAAATGCCAGGCTCGACGGAGAACGCCATGCCGGGCTCCAGCGGCAATCGGTTGCCGGACACGATGTATGGCTCCTCGTGGCTCTCCAGGCCGATGCCGTGTCCGGTGCGGTGGATGAAGTACTCGCCGTATCCGGCGTCGGTGATGGCGTCGCGGCCGACGGCGTCCAGTTGCTCCGCGGTGATGCCCGGCCGTACGGCGTCGGTCTGGGCGATCTGGGCACGCAGCAGAACGTCATGGAGCTGGCGGAACTCCTCGGGCGGCTTCCCGACCGCGTAGACGCGGGTGGAGTCGGAGCAGTAACCGTCCCGCGTGGTGCCGCCGATGTCGACGACCACCGGGTCGCCGGGCCGGATCACCCGGTCGGACAGCTCGTGGTGTGGGCTGGCGCTGTTGGGCCCAGATCCGACGATCACGAAGTCGACCCGGGCATGCCCCTCGGTGATCGCGGCCGCGATGTCCCGGCCGACCTCCCGTTCGGTGCGTCCTGCCCGTAGCCACTCGCCCATGCGGGTGTGCACCCGGTCGATGGCCGCACCGGCCCGGCGTAGGGCGGCGGCCTCCTGTGGGGTCTTGCGCATCCGTAGCTCGTTCAGCACGCTGCCGGCCAGTTCCTGCCTGGCGCCGGGCAAGGCGGCGTGGAAGGCGGTGGTCTTCTCCGCCCACATGTGGTTGTCGACGCCGACGCGGGCCGTCCACGCCGGCAGCCGGGCCGCGACGATGGCGTAGGGATCGTCGGTCTCGTTCCAGCCTGTGATCTCTATGCCGAGGCGGCCGGCCGGGGAGGCCTGGGCCGCGGGCTGCTCCAGCGCCGGCACCAGGAGGAACGGGGAGCCTTCGACGGGGAGGACCAGGCAGGTCAGCCGCTCCAGCGGCTTGGCGTCGTAGCCGGTCAGGTAGCGCAGGTCGGCGCCGGGGGAGATCAGCAGGGCGTCGAGCCCGGCGCGGGCCGCGGCCTCGCGGGCGTTGTGGAGACGGTCGGCGGGATACAGGTCCTGGCCGGACTCGGTGGTGTGGGTCTGATCGTGCATGAGGTCTTCCCTAATGTGAGCCTCGGCCGCACCCGGCGTTACAGGATCCGCGACGGGCACGCCGCCCACACGGCGACGCACTGATCTTCGGCCCGCCAGCTGACCTTGCCCGGGTTCTTGGCGTCGAGCGCGTCACCGTCGCCGAGAAGGTAGTCGCCTCCGGCGAGCGACAGTGAGATCTGTCCATGCTGGACGAAGACGAACAGGTCGTGGTCGTCGGTGGGCACCGGTGACTCGCCGTGGTCGCCGGCGCGGGCGTGCAGGATCGTGGTACGGAGTTGCAGGAGCGGATGTGCCGTATCCACGACCGTCGGCTCGGCGGGGACGCGGCCGGCCTTGACATGCGTCTGGCCTTCCTCAGCGAGTACCGCGGGAATGCTGGCCCCGAGGGCCTCGGTGACGCCGGCGAGCGTCTGTAGCGAGGGAAGGTTGACGCCCTTCTCCACTGCGGACAAATACGACACCGAGATACCGGACTGCTCGGCGAGATTGGCCAGGGTGAGCCCGCGAGCTTTGCGCAGGCTGCGCAGGCGGGCGCCGATCCGGGCGGCGAGCGAGCTTTCCTCGACCACGTCGTTGGCCTTCATAGGAGTGCGGGCGTGACGATCCACAGGATCGTGGCGGGGGTGGCCGACGTCACGCGAAGCAGATGGTCGGGGTGCGAGGAGTAGTGGAGGCTGTCGCCTGGGCCGAGCGGGTAGGCGGTGGATCCGATGCGCAGCTCGACGGTGCCGTCGAGCATGAGGAGGAATCGTTCACCAAAGTACGAATAGGAGGTGCCCGCCGGGGACGGCAGGATCTCGTCGAGCAGTCCCGTAAAGGACGGGTTCACCGAGCGGGCGGACAGGACCGTGTACGTCTCCGTGCCGCTCGCTGCAACCCTCAGGTGGTCGAGCTCGTCCGCCCGGTGGATGTGGACCTGCTCTCGGGGTTTCGTGGGGAAGAACGCGGTCATGTCGGAGCCGAGCACCGCCGCCAAGGTGGCGATCGAGCTGAGGGTGGGTGTCGTCACGCCCTTCTCGACGTTGGCGAGATATCCGTCCGTGCAGCCCGCACGGCTGGCCAACTCCGCGAGCGTCAGGCCCCGCGCGCGCCGGAGCAGCCGAAGCTGCCGACCGACCCGCTCAATGACCTCGTCCAAGTGCGCTCCTTGACGTGTCGGCCGCACATGTCGACCGCGTTAATCCTGTCGCTAAGCGTTGACGCGCCCGGCGACGTCATCCTACATTCCTGTGCTACGAGGCAAAGACTTCTCTGGCAGGAAGTTGCTGAAGCCCGGAGGACACAGGTTAGCCGCCGGTCGCCCTCCACCGACATCCACCTCAGGGAGGGTTCGTGCGTCTGCACAGATTCGCCGGTGCCGCCATGGCCGGCCTGGCGGCACTCGCCGTCACCGCGGCCTGCTCCGGTAGCGCCGGCTCCACCAGTTCGTCGACCGGCAGCGGTACGACGCTCGTGGTCGACACGTCGTTCAACCTGAAGACCGTCGACCCCGGCCGGATGTTCGAAACGACCGGCCTGCTCATCGACCACGCGATCTACGACACGCTGCTGACGTTCCAGGGCGACGACATGAAGAAGCCCGTCCCGAGCCTGGCCGAGTCGTACACGGCGTCGGACGGCGGCAAGACGTACACCTTCAAGCTGCGCAGCGACGCGGTGTTCTCTGACGGCACGCCGGTCACCTCCGCCGACGTGGTCTTCTCCCTGAACCGGGTGAAGAACCTCAAGGGCAACCCGTCGTTCCTGATGGCCGGCATCACCGCGAGCGCACCGGACGCGACGACCGTGGTCTTGACCAGCGAGACGGCCAACGCGGCGATCCCGTTCATCGTTCCCAACCCGGCGCTGGGCATCGTCAACTCGAAGGTCGTCAAGGCATCCGGTGGCAGCGACGCCGAAGGCGCGGACAAGTCGGACACCGCCGAGAATGCCCTAAACGCCGCTTCGGCGGGCAGTGGGCCGTACCTCCTGTCCAGCTTCAGCACCACGAGTGAGGTGGTCCTGACCGCCAACCCCAAGTACTGGGGTACCAAGCCGAAGTACTCAAAGATCGTGGTGCGCAACGTCGCGGCCAACGTCCAGAAGCTCAATGTCCTCAAGGGCGAGTCGCAGATCGCGGTGGACCTCTCGCCCGCCCAGGCGGGCGGCATCTCCGGCGCCCAGGTGATCAGCGGCGCCTCACCGAATGTCATCTTCCTGCTGAGCAACAACAGCACCAAGGTGTCGACTGTCAGCAGCAACCCGAACATCCAGGAAGCGCTGCGGTACGGCGTGGACTACGACGGCCTCCTGCAGATCGCCGGAAAGGGCTCCGTGCAGGCCGCCGGCGTCATCCCGAGCATGTTCCTCGGCAGCCTGCCCGCGTCGTCAGCGGTGAAGCGGGACGTGACCCGGGCGAAGGCGGCGGTGGCCAAGTCCGGCCTGACCAACCCGACGATGAAGCTGGAGTACCCCAGCGACCTACAGGTCAACGGCCTGAACTTCGGTGACCTGGCGGCCCGCATCCAGCAGAACCTGCAAGAGGTCGGGATCACGGTGAAGCTGGCGCCGGCACCGGTGCAGACCGCCCTGGACTCGTACCGCAACGGCAAGGAGGAGCTCGGGCTGTGGTACTGGGGACCGGACTACCCGGACCCGAGCGACTACCTGGTCTTCCTCCCCGGACAGACGCTGGGCCTGCGGGCGGGCTGGAACAAGGGTGCCGACCCGGCGCTGGAGGCCCTCGGCGCCAAGGCGGCCGGGAGCACCGACGACACCGAACGGCAGAGCCTGTACGAGCAGATCCAGACCTCGCTGAACACCTCCAGCCCGTGGGTGCCGATCATCCAGCCGGCCCAGGTCCTGGTCGGCGCCAACTCGGTGAAGAACCTGAAATCCAACGCGCTCTGGCAGGTCGGACTCAGTGAGCTTCAGTAACCGGACGGCCCCGCTGCCGGGCGCGCGTAGGCGCTCCCGGCGCGGGGGCGACCTCGGCCGCTTCCTGCGCCGCCGGATCGCCGCCGGGCTCGCACTCTGTATCGGCATCACGCTGGTGTCGTTCCTGCTTACTCAGCTCGTGCCGGGCGACCCGGCCGCGGCCAACCTCGGCCAGCGGGCGGTCACCGATCCGGCGGCGGTGGCGGCCTTCCGCGCCCAGCACGGTTTGGACAAGCCACTGCCGCAGCAGTACCTGATCTATCTCGGCAACCTGCTGCGCGGCGACCTCGGCATCTCGCAGCAGAGCCACCGGCCGGTCAGCACCGACCTGGGCGAGTACGTGCCGGCCACCGTCGAACTGGCATTGTTCGCGATCGTGCTGTCGCTGGTGGTAGGCGTCGCGTTCGGCGTCCTCGCGGCGGTGACCCGGGACCGCTGGCCGGACCAGGTGCTGCGCGTGGTCAGCCTCGCCGGGGTGTCCATGCCGACCTTCTGGATCGCCCTGGTCGCGTTCTACCTGCTCTTCTTCCAACTGGGTTGGCTGCCCGGCGGCGGTCGGCTGGATCCGGGGCAGGCCGCGCCGGGCCACATCACCGGCTTCTACACCATCGACGCGCTCCTGCAGGGCCAGTGGGCGCAGCTCTCCTCGGCGCTGCGCCACCTCGTCCTGCCCGGTCTCGTTCTCGCCACCTACACCGTGGGCATGCTGCTGCGCTTCACCCGCGCCTCGGTGCTGGAGATCCTCGGCAACGACTACGTGCGCGCCGCGCGGGCCAAGGGGCTGCCGGAACGCATCGTCATCGTGCGACACGTGCTGCGCCCGGCCCTGGTCGCCATCGTCACCGTCGCTGGTGTCGCCTTCGGCAGCCTGCTGTCGGGCACCGTGCTCGTGGAGAGCATCTTCTCCTGGCCGGGGATCGGCCAGTACGCCTACCACAGCGCCACCAACCTCGACCTGCCGGCGATCATGGGTGTGAGCCTGGTGGTCGCGGTCATCTACATCGGCATGAACCTCGCCGTCGACCTGCTCTACGGCGTCATCGACCCGCGGATCCGGCTGTCATGAGCGCGGTGTTGGGTCTCCTGTCCCGCCGCCGCGAGCGATCCCGGACCCGCGCGCCGTGGAAACAGCCGCTGGCCGCGCTCGGGTTCGGCCTGATCGCCCTGTGGAGCCTCGCCGCGGTCTTCGCGCCGCAGTTCGCGCCCGCCGACCCGCTGGCGCAGAAGTCGGCTCTCTTCGAAGCGCCGTCCGCCGCGCACTGGTTCGGCACCGACGAACTCGGTCGCGACGTACTCTCCCGGGTCCTATACGGCGCACGCATCTCGCTACCGCTGGCCGTGCTCCTGGTGCTCGCCGCGCTGATCCTCGGCTCCGCGCTCGGCGCGATCGCGGGGTTCTTCGGCGGCTGGCTCGACGGGCTCATCATGCGCGGCGCCGACCTGGTCTTCGCCTTCCCCGGGATCATCCTCGCCATGGCCGTCACGGCGGCACTCGGCCCCCAACTGCGCAACGCCGTACTCGCCGTGGTGATCGTGTCGTGGCCGTCCTATGCGCGCCTCGCCCGCGGACTGATCCTGTCGGCGCGCTCCGCCCAGTACGTGGTGGCCAGCCGGCTGCTCGGTGCTTCCGCGCTCCGCGCGCTGGTGGTCGACATCCGGCCCAACGTCGCCGGCCCGGTCCTGGTGATGGCCGCGCTCGACGTCGGCAACGCCGTACTGCTGCTGTCTGGTCTGTCGTTCCTGGGGCTGGGCGCTCAGCCGCCCACCCCGGAATGGGGGGCGATGGTCGCCGCCGGAGCGCAGAACTTCGACAAGTGGTGGATCGGGCTCTTCCCCGGGCTGGCGATCCTCACGGTCGTCCTCGCCTTCAACTTCGTTGGCGACACGCTGCGTGACACGTTGGACCCCCGCACCGCCCGAGCGATCCGGGACTGAGGCACATGACGAATCTGCTCGACATCGAGGCACTGTCGGTCTGGTTGGCCACCAGACGTGGGCCGCAGAAAGCCGTCGACGACGTCTCGTTCACCGTCGGCGCCGGCGAAATCGTCGGGATCGCCGGCGAAAGCGGCAGTGGCAAGACCATGACCGCGCTTAGCATGCTCGGCCTCCTCCCGCCGGGTGCCACGACGGCCGGCAGCGTCCGGTTGGACGGCGACGAGCTGCTCGGCCGGCCGGCGCGTTATCTACGCGGGATCCGCGGGCGGCAGATCGCGATGGTCTCCCAGGACCCCGCGACCAGCCTGCACCCGATGCTGCGGGTCGAGACCCAGCTCACCGAGCACATGCGTCACCACCTCGGGGTCAGCAAATCCGAGGCACGTAGCCGGGCCGTCGAACTGCTCGGCACCGTGCGGATCCCCGATCCGGAACGGGCGCTGCGCGCGCATCCGGGGCAGTTCTCCGGCGGCATGCGCCAGCGCATCGCCATCGCCTCCGCCCTGGCCTGCGAGCCGAAACTGCTGCTGGCCGACGAGCCGACCACGGCGCTGGACGTGACCGTACAGGCCGGAATCCTGCGACTACTCGACCGGCTGCGCCGCGAACGCGGTCTCGCCGTCGTCATCATCACCCACGACCTCGGCGTGATGTCGTCGGTGGCCGACCGGGTCTGCGTGATGTACGGGGGCCGGATGGTCGAGGTCGGTCCACGCTCGGCGGTCCTCGCCGCACCCCGCCATCCGTACACCCGGGGGTTGCTCGCCGCGCTGCCCCACCCGGAGTCCGGCAACGCCGCGCTCCGGCCGATCCCTGGCAGCCCGCCGACGCTGGGCGCGATTCCGGCCGGGTGCGCATTCCACCCTCGCTGCGACTTCCGCAAAGACACCTGCGGTACGCAGCGGCCCGTTCTCGCCCAGGTCAGCGGCGCCCACAGCGCCGCCTGCCCGATCGACCCGTGGGGTGGCCCCGATGAGTGAGCTGTTACGGGTGACCGGTGTCTGCGTGGAGTACGGTCCACGGCGCGGTCACCGGGTGCGCGCCGTGGACGGCGTCGACCTGACCGTCGCACCCGGTGAGGTACTCGGCCTGGTCGGCGAGTCCGGTTGCGGCAAGTCGTCGCTCGGCCGGGCGATCGTCGGCCTGGAAGCGGCGGCGACCGGCGAGGTGCGCTTCCAGGACCGGCCGGTGCAGGTGCTGGGCCGGCGCCGCCGCCCGCAATCCCTGCGTGGGCTGCAGATGGTCTTCCAGGACCCGTACGCCTCACTCAACCCCCGACGGCGGGTCGGAGACCTCGTCGGCGACGGTGTCGTCATGAGCGGGGGCTCGCGGGACCACGCCGCGCGCCGGGCGGCGGACCTGCTGGAGCGCGTCGGGCTGTCCGCCGACGCGGTACGCAAGTTTCCCCACGAGTTCAGCGGCGGGCAGCGCCAACGCATCGCCATCGCGCGCACCCTGGCCGCCGACCCCACCTGCATCGTGGCCGACGAGCCGATCAGCGCGCTCGACGCATCGGCGCAGGCACAGCTTGCGAACCTGCTCGTATCCCTGGTCCGGGAGCGGAGCATGGGCATGGTGTTCATCTCGCACGACCTGTCGGTGGTACGCCAGGTCGCCGACCGGGTCGCCGTGATGTATCTCGGGCGCATCGTCGAGACCGGCCCCACCTCCGAGGTATGGGACACGCCGACACACCCGTACACCGAGGCGCTGGTCGCGGCGATCCCGCGCGCCGACGGGTCCGGAACCCTGCCCACCGACCTTCCCGGCGACGTACCGGATCCGGCCGACCCCCCGCCCGGGTGCCGCTTCCACCCGCGCTGCCCACTCGTGCAGCCGTCGTGCCGGCAGACCGATCCCCGCCTCGAAACCGCCGGTAGGCGCGCAGTCGCCTGCCCCGTACGCACATCCGTGACCCGCACCGACAGCTAGGAGACCGAGACGTGTGGCTGGCGAACGTGACCATCATCGACCCCGCCACGGGTCGAGCAGAGCCGGGGCGCTCGGTTCAGGTGGAACCCACCGGAGTCGTGGTCGACGGGTGGCCACCGGACGCGCCCGCCGGTGAGGTGTTCGACGCGGACGGGCACAGCCTGACCCTGACCACCGTGCCGCCGCGCGTCGCGGCGATAGCGGACGCCCTGCAGGCGGCCATCGTCACCGGGGATCTCGACACGGTGGAGCGACTCTACGCCGAGGACATCGTCATCTGGCACAGCTACGACCGGGTCGAGCAGGGCAAGACCGAGGGTCTGGCCACGATCTCCGCCATCCAGAAGGACTTCGAGGACTTCAGGGCCGTCGACGTCCGCCGCGACTACCTGCCCGACGGGTACGTGCAGCGGACCGTGTTCGAGGGGATCACCCGAACGTCCGAGCCGTTCAGCGCCGACGCCATGATGCGGGTCTGGACCGACGGCGGGCAGATCACCCGCATCGAGGAGTACTCGGCCGGTGACCTGTGACCGGGCCCGACGCGATGACCCAGCCGCCCGCGCCGATCGACGAGACACCCGGAGCTACCGGCCGGGCAGTGCCGAGCGGGCCAGCCTGCGCTACCGACGTCCTCCACGCCGATGAAGCGCAGACCGCCGCAACAGTCGTCGACTCAACCGGTGGCGGCGCTGCCGCGGTCGTGGAATGCGTCGGTGGCCAGTCCCCTTGGACCTTGCGCTGACCGTTGCGCGCCCGGGCGGCACGATCGGCTCGGTGGGGGTTCCCAACGGCATCGACCACGTGGACCTTCACCGGATCTTCCGTGCAGTTCGACGATCGTGACGGTGATCGACGGCCAGCTGTTGCGCCGCACGGATACGGCTCAGGTCGGCGGGCAGGGTTGCTGGCGCAGCGCCCGGTCGGGCTGGTCCTCGGCGTGCCACGGCGGGTTGAGCGCCAACGGCAGGGGCGGTGCCTGCCATGCCCCGGCAACCCGTTCGAGAATCGAGTAGTCCCAGCGGGTCTGGTCGGGAACCGGTTTGCCGGTGATGTGGTCGGCCACGGTGGCCAGCACGCGTGGCTGCTTGAGTAGCTGACCGTGCAGGCCGGCCACCTCGACCACGGGAATCTCCGCGTTGAGTTCCGCTGGGACCGCGATGGCGTCGCTCAACGGCAGAATCGCGATCAGCCGTACGTCTCGCACCGGGCAGAGCATTTCGTTGCGGTAGGACGGCGCCTCGTCGAGCAGCGAACGGATGAACGGCTCCTCGGGGTCGTCTCGTAGCGTCGCCCGGACGCCGATCAGCGCGAACATGGCCCGCAGCTGCCAGCCTGTCGCGACACCCCAGCCCGTGTCGGCCTGCGGCAGTGGGTAGTAGACCCGGCCGGCGCGCAGGACGTGGCTGAGCATGACCGCCGAGTCGACCGCCGGGTGGCGCAGGCGCTCCAGGTAGTAGCGGGCGATCAGAGCTCCCTCGCTCTCTCCGACCAGCGCCACCGGCCGACCGGTACGGTTGTGCAACCGCTCCACCTGCGTGGCGAGCACATGGGCGCTGGTGGGCATGGACTGGTGCGTGTCGGCTGGCGAGTAGGGCAGTGGCTGGCCATGCCCGTCGGTGCCCCGGTACGAAAAGCGCACCACGGGTGGTTCGGCCTTCTCCGGATCGCCGCGGTAGTCGGAGTCGTAACCACCGAGGAAGATCACCGTCTGTTGGATGTCCCCGAACTCCGGCAGGCGGTCGATAGCCGCGTTCGCTTGTTCCGCACCACGGGCGCCTCCCGCCTCCATCTCGTCGAGGAAGAACAGCGGGGCCAGGACCACGGCGACGACCAACGGGACTACCGGCACCCGGCTCCAGCGCACCCGTTCGGGCAGCACCGCGGCCCGCACCTTACGCTGCCACAGCAGGCCGTTGGCCACGCCGGTCACGGCGGCCGCCGGCACGGTCCACACGTCCGGAACGGACCAGACGAGCACGGCGCCCAGCGCGAGGATCACGAAGTTGAGCAGTGACCAGCCGACCAGATCGACCGACGGCAGGCCGCACCACCACCGCGGCACGACACCGCCCCGCTGCAGCCACGGCGCCAGGATCAACAGCGGTGCCATCTCCATGAACTGGAACCACGCCAGCGACACGTCCGCGGCGATCACGGCCATCGCCGCCCACGGCAGGAGAATCAGGTGGGCGACTGTCGAGTAGAGCAGGTTACGGCGGGACAGTTGGCGAAACGACGGCCGTGGACGCTCTGCTGGCCAGGCGAGATTGATCAGCACGGCGGCGAACAGCCCGCGGAGCACGATGACACCTGCCAGCAGGACGGCGCACATCGCCCAGGAGTTGTGATACACCAGCACCCAGCGCAGGTCGAAGAACGTCGCGTACGAGAGGCCGAGTGGCCGCCGGGCGAGGGCGAACCGGTCGAATAAATCGCTGTCCGACACCGACGAACGCAGGTCACGGGAGACCCCGACCGGCTGGCGAAGATCCCGGACGGGTCGAGCACGACCACCGCGAACTGAGGATCGGGTTCGGCCCGGACCACGCCGAAGACGATTAGCGGGCGGACGGGCGGACGGGCGGACGGGGCGGACGGGTGAGCCTGGCGCGTCCGCAGCCAAAGGGGCTGGCCGGGCCATTACCTCCGCTCCTGGCCGGGAACGCGGCCCGGGATTCCCGGCCCCGGTAGTTTCCAGCGTAAAAACTACTCGATCAGCTGGGGGAGCGCCGCGGACGGTCCTTGGGCCGAGTTGGTTCCCCCCGGACCGCCTTGCGCCACATGGCGACGATCCCGAAGCCGGTCCAATACGTTCCCACGCCCGCGAGCACTCCCGTTAGAAGAAGAAAAAGGAGCGGCGGACCATCTCGGCTGCCGCCGAAGCCCTCGAACGGTCCGTAGACACGTATGTGATCGATCACCGCCACTACCCCGACCCAGCCGAACGCCCCCAGGGCCCCTGTGAAGACGATCGTTCCGACGAGTGCGGGCCAGGAAGGTGGCTGCTTGGCCGGAGTCCGTCTTCGCTTCACTCGCTTTGGCACTTCTGCAGGCTAACGCGCGGCATCAAATCCTCGGCGACGCGTCACTGGGCGGGAGACTTCCACTTGGGGCTGGGG
>NZ_SMKJ01000014.1:0-44150 GCF_004348615.1 Micromonospora sp. KC207 | reverse complement strand
GGATGGGATTCGTTTTCCGGCGGCCACCCGTCCGGGTGGGGCTCCTCCTGGGGCGGCCACGCCGGCTGGTACGTCGGGGGCCCCTCGGCGGGCGTCGCCACCCGGGCCGCCGGCACGGTGGGTGCGACCGCCTCGGGCGGGGCGACCGGCGTCTCCCGTTCGGCCGGGGGCGTGCGCCCACAGACGTGGTCGGGGTTGGCGGCTGCCCGGGCCAGGGCCGCCACCTGCCCGGCGAGGGGGTCGTCGGCGGCGAGGTGCTGCCGGCACAGCTCCCGGGCCAGGGCCAGGTTGTCGTGGGCCTCGGCGAACTCCCCGCAGTCGCGTTGCATCGCTCCGAGCCGGGCCAGCATCTTGATGCCGCTGAGGTGCCCGTCGCCGTACACCTCGCGGTGCAACTCCCAGGCGTCCTGCAGGCGGTCCCGGGCCACCTCGCACTGGCCCCGCGCGTACTCCACGGTGGCCAGGTCGGCGTGCGCGGCCAGCACCCGCAGCGACTCCGGCCCGTCCGACGCGGTCAGCTCGATGATGACGTCGGAGTAGAGCCGGGCGGCGCGGGCGTAGCTGCCGACCCGGTGCAGCACCGCCGCGAGGGTGGCTGCCGCCGCCACGGCGCGCGGGTCGGAGTGACTATGCAGCCGCGTCGTCGCCGCGTACGCGAAGGCGGCCCAGCCGCGCGCGGAGTGTGGCTCGCCCAGCGCGACCAGCACGCGGGCCTGAAGGCCGGCGGCCTCGGCCAGCTCGGGCGAGGCGTGGTCGGGGCGGGGGTCGGCGTCGCTCAACGCGTCGGAGAGCAGCTGTTGCGCGCCGGCCAGGTCGCCGGCGGACACCAGCTGGTGCGCCTGGCCGGTCAATTCACCGAAGGCGGGAGACACGTCCCATCGTGGCCGCACCGCGACAATATGTACAACCCCCCGACGATCGCGATTCGGTCATCATCCGGTCAAGTGGTCGGTCATCGCCTCGCTGATTCGCCGTAGCTGGTCGACCTGGGCGGGGCTGAGCGCGTCGAAGAGGTGCCGGCGTACGCCCTCGACGTGGCCGGGCGCGGCGGCGGCCAGCGCGGCGAACCCGGCGTCGGTGAGCACGGCGACCTGTCCCCGCCGGTCGGTCGGGCAGTCCTCGCGCCGGATCCAGCCGGACGCCTCCAGCCGCGCGGCGGCGTGCGAGAGGCGGCTGCGTGAGGAGCCGGTCGCGTCGGCCAGGTCGCTCATCCGCAGCCGCCGGTCCGGGGCCTCGGAGAGCCGGACCAGGATCTCGTAGTAGGCGTGCGGCATCCCGGCGTCGCGCTGCAACTCGCGGTCGAGCTTCTCCATCAGCGCCCGCGAGGCGGCCAGGTATGCCCGCCAGGTGCGCTGCTCGTCGGGGTTCAGCCAGCGGGTCATGACCGCAATCATACCGTATGTCGTTGAGCGCTCAACTAAAGCGCGCTACCGTGGGGCCCATGGGAATCCATCGCCTCAACCACGCCGTCCTCTACGTCAGTGACCTGGAGCGCAGCGTCGCCTTCTACGGCGACGTGCTCGGCTTCCGGGTCATCCCGATGACCCCGGACGGTTTCCGGGGAGCCGCCTTCCTTCAGGCGCCGGGCTCCACCAACGACCACGACCTCGGTCTGTTCGAGATCGGCCGGGCCGCCGGGCGCTCCACGGCCGGCCGGGCCACCGTCGGGCTCTACCACCTGGCCTGGGAGGTCGACACCCTCGACGAACTCGCCGCCGCCGCCGAGCGGCTGACCGCCGCCGGCGCGCTGGCCGGCAGCTCCGACCACGGCACCACCAAGAGCCTCTACGGCCAGGACCCGGACGGGCTGGAGTTCGAGATCGTCTGGCTGGTGCCGGCCGACCGACTCGACGACGCCGCGCTCACCGCCCGAAAGCGGATCGGTCGCCTCGACCTCGACCGCGAGCGGCAGCGCTACGGCGGCCAGACCCGCGGTGGCGTCGGGATCTCCGTCCCGGCCTGACCGCCGTGCCGGCCCGGCGCGGGGGATCGCCGCGTCCGGGCGGCGGGCGGTGGGGTAGAACGGCAGGATGCCGACCGATGCCGTCCTCCGCGAGCTGCTCGTCCGACAGCTCGACGCCTGGTTGCCCGCAGCGCTTCAGCGCTCGCGGCGGGCCACCCTCGCCCTGGCCTACGCCGGGACCGACGGCGGCGGCGCGGACGCCGCGCTGCGAATGGTGGGGGAGTTCGCCGACCGGCTGCGCGGGTTCCGGCTGACCGTGCTGGTCCTCGCCGAGGGCGACGAGAGCCTGCCGGCCCGCCTCGGCGCGGCCGAGGCGGCACTGCCCGCCGAGGTGGCCGTGCACGTGGTGCCCGGTGGCTCGGCGCGGCTGCCGGTGGCACTCAAGGCCGCCGGCGCGGCCGGGGCGCCGCTGCTGACCGTCGCCCACGGCGCGGCCCCGACGCCGGCACTGCTGGCCGCCGCCCGGTCCGGCCGCCCGGCCGACCTGCTGCTGACCACCGCGCTCGGCGTGCCCCTGCGGCCGCCGCTGGACGCCGCCGGCTTCCCGCTGGTGGCCGAGGTCGACCTGCTCGCCGCGTTGGGCAGCGACGCGGTCGCCGGAGCGGGCAGCGCTTCGACGGGTGGGGCCGAGGGGCTCCCGACGGGCGGGGCCGCGGGGCTGCGGATCGCGTTCGCGACGGGGTCGGACCGGAGCCTCCAGGCGTTCAAGGACGCGCTCTGGGCGGTCGACGAGTCTGCCGGCCTCCGGTACCGTGACCCGGCCGATCCGCAGGGGCGCGCCCTCGACATCGCGCTCGACCCGGACCCGGGTCCGCTGCGCCGGGAACTCCTCGCCGAGCTGGGCCGGTGCGGTCCGCGTACGGTGACCGAGCTGCGCCGGTTCGCCCTCACCTCGACCGTGTACCGGGCGGCGGACGCGACCCGGGCGCTGACCGGCCTGCTCGACGCGAAAGCGGTGGCCCGCGACCCGGAGCACGGTCGGCTCGGCGGGGACGTGCTGATCAGGGCGGTGGCCGGAAACGGCGGATCAGCTGCTTGACCGCGATGGACACTCCGGTGGTGACCACGCCGATGCTGAAGACCATCCGGAGGCAGACCACGATCCAGGCGACCATGAGCCCGACCAGCGACCGGACCTTTATCTGCTCGGGGTCGTCGGCCACGGCGAGCTGCCGGCGCACCAGGTTGGTGACCAGCCACGCCACGGCGGTCACCAGCACCACCGTGACAGCGCGGCGTGCCATTAGCCGAAGGTCGTTCGGGTCCTGCTCGACGAGCCCTGTGAAGTAGGCGACCAGCAGTAGCAGGACCGACAGTGCCGCCCCGCGGCGCTGACGGGTCGGTGGTGTCCCCGCGCCATGGGGCGATTCTCGCCGGGCTCCCGGGCCGCAGCGGGATACCGGCCGGCCCGCCCCGCCGTAGGTCGGGCCGGGGACGAGACGTCGAACGGGGCGCCGGTCGGTCACCGGCGCCCCGTTCGACCCCGGGACGTCAGGCCCGGGACTTGTCCTGCTTCCACGACAGCGGGCCGGGCAGGTCGACGCGGTGCGCCTTCGCCCGCGAGTTCCAGGACCAGCGGCCGATCTTGATGCTCCAGGAGGAGAACCCGTTCTCGGTGAAGTTCAGGATGAGCGGGCCGTACTTCTTGCGCTTGCGGAACATCAGGCCCATCGCGGGGCTCCCTTCGTGACCACTCCCTGCCGTGTCGAACTCGAACATGCCCGAAACCCCGATTCGCGAAACCCGCCTCCGTCCGCACTGGACGCCGCCGCCCACCCGACCCGGGAATTCACACTCAACAGATAGGAATTTGCGATCGGTTCTCTGCTGTAGGGAGTGGGTGTCCAGATGAAAGGCGATTCATATCTCATATTGTGGAAGGGCGTTGACCGCTCGAAGGAGGCGGCGGCACCATGGGGTGATGGCGCAGCGGGACGAGTTCCTTCCCATCGCCCGCGTGCACGTCGACCTGGTCCGACACGCGGGCGCGCTCTGTTGAGGTGACCGGTCGCCCGGCCACCGTTCCGCCCGTCCGCTCGGAGCCCGGTCGGCGCGCCGCCGCGTCCCGCACCGCACCGCACGGCGCCCGCCGCGCGGCGTGGCCGCACCGCCCCGCGGACAGATCAGGAGACAGCCGTGTCCCCTTCCCGTCGCACGACACACCACTCTCTCGTCGACCCTCTCGTCGACGCGGTGCCCGCTTGTCAGCGGGCAGCCGGCCTCCCGGGCACCGACCGGCGACGTTGCCTGCGGCGGCCGGCATGACCACCGTGGACCGGCCCGTGGCCGGCACCACCGAGCTGCGCCCGGTCGACATCGACCTGCTCCGCGCGCTGCTGCACCGGCAGGCCACCACGGTCGCCGTGGTCACCACGCCGGGGCGCTCCGGAGGCCGGGGCCGGCCGGCGCTGCCCCCGGCCGGGTTCGCGGCGACCTCGTTCACCTCCGTGTCGCTGGAGCCGCCGCTGGTGTCGTTCTGCCTCGGCCGGGCGTCGTCGAACTGGCCCACCGTCGAACGCGCCGAGCACGTCGCCGTGCACCTGCTCGCGGCCGGTCAGCAGGAGGTGGCACGCACCTTCGCCACCAGCGGTGTCGACAGGTTCGCCGCGCGCCCCGGCTGGGCGCTCGGTCCGTTCGGTGTGCCGCTGGTCGAGGGGGCGCCCGCGGTGCTGCTCTGCCGGGTAGCGCACCGGGTGTCGGCGGGGGACCACGCCATCGTCATCGCCGAACCGCTGGCCCTCGGTGTGGGGGAGGACGGTGCCCCGCTGGTGCACCACCGGGGTGGCCACGTCGACGCCGACGAGCAGTAGCAGCGCACCCGTGACCGGGCCCGTCGGGCCGGTCGCCCCGCCGTGCCCATGACCCCGCCGTGCCCCCGCCTGCGCGGAACGGGGCCGCACCGGTGCGGGGGCGGTGCGGCCAGACGGTCGGATCAGCGGGGCTCCCAGGCGTCCGGGCGGGCGATCAGCCGCCGGACGTGGCCCGGCAGCCGCCCGCTGGTCATCTCCGCCAGGTTCACCTGGTCAACCACCTGCCGCACCGCCGCCCGCACGGCCACCCAGAGCCGGGGCAGGTTCTCCGCCGCCCCGTCGTAGCTGGTTTCCTCGGGACGCATGCCCCGCACTCCGGCCAGCGGGCCGTCGACCGCGCGCAGGATCGCGCCGATGGTGATCTCCTTTGGCGGCCGGGCCAGCGTGTAGCCGCCCTCGGCGCCCCGCTGGGCCCGGACCAGCCCGGCCCGGCGCAGGTCGGCCAGGACCGCCTCCAGGAACTTGCGGGGCATGTCCTGCTCCGCAGCGATGGACTGGGTCGACAGCAGGGAGGGGTACGCGGTGGCGAGGCTCAGGGCCGCCCGTACCGCGTAGTCGCCGCGCGCGGAGATCTGCACCCACTCATCATGCCCGCCCCTGTCATCCTCGTTGGGCCGGTGGGCGGCCGTTGCCGGGCAACCCGCCCCTCGACGACCGGAACGCGCCCGGGCTCATGCCGACCTCCCGGGTGAAGAACCGGCCGAAGTTCGTCGGTTCCGGGAAACCGAGCCGGCTGCCGATGCGGGCAATCGGCTCGTCGGTGGCGGCGAGCAGCCGGCTGGCCTCCAGCGTCACCCGGTCGTCGATCACCTGCTTCGCGCTGCGCCCGGTCACCGCCAGGCAGGCTCGGGTGAGGGTACGCACCGAGCAGCCGATCCGCGCCGCGTAGTCCTCCACCCGCCGGCTGTGCCGGTAGCCGCGCTCGACCTCCTGGCAGAGCCGGCGGTAGGTGGTGCTCTCGGCGCGTCGCCCGGCCCCGGCCGCGTCCGCGCCTCCGCCTCCGTCCGCGCCCGCCGGTCCCGTTGGGAGCAGCGCGAGCCGCAGCAGCAGTACGGCGAGCTGGTGGCGCAGCAGCGCCCGGGCGGCGGGCACATCCGGGTGCCGCCGGCAGTCCACCATGAACTGGGTCACCTCGTTGACCACCGCGTCCGCGTCCTCGCCGGCAAGTTGCCGGTGGGCGGGCACGTCGTCGGCGGCGTCGACGTCGAGGCCACGCAGGGCCGCGGCCGACCAGCGGACCACCACGGCGTCGAGCTGGCCACCCCCGCAGCGCAGCGTCTGGCCCGGGCGGGCCCGCAGCAGCGTTCCGGGTCGGCAGGGCAACGACCGGAAGTCCAGCTCGGCGGTGCCGTGGCCGCCGGTGACGAGGACGATCAGGTCCGCGTCGAGCAGAACCGGGCGTCGCCAGCCGGTGCCACCGGCGAGGTCGTCGAGGGTGAGGGTGGTGATGTCGGCGGGCCGGGCCGGGGGGTCGCCGACCCGGGCCGCCGCGGCGGTGCCGGGCGCCGCTGGCGCGGTGCGTGCGTTCGCTGGTGTGGGGGCGGACGCCGGTGCGATCCGGGCAGGCGCCAGGTCGGTACGGGCTGACGCCAGGTCACTACGCGTCGCCGGGGAAAGCTGACCGGAGGGGACCATCATCTGTGACGGTATCCCGCGCTCGGGACGGTCGCATCCCGGCGAGTTCCCGGTCCCGCCGCGCCCGGCCCCTTCCTGCTTCCCTCGGCCGTTCCCGCCTTCCGCCTCTCCCCGGTCGGCCCGGTGGCTTGTCGGGGTGCGGCGGGCGGGCTACGTTACCGATCGGTAGCGCCTGGGTTCGGCGGACCACCGGCGGACCGCCGAGCAGCGAGGGGATGGGCATGACGGATCTGTTCTCGGTCGAAGGCAAGACGGTCCTGGTCACCGGCGGATCGCGGGGGATCGGGCTGATGATCGCCCGAGGCTTCGTGCGGGCCGGCGCACAGGTGATCATCTCGTCCCGCAAGGCGGACGTGTGCGAGGCGGTGGCGAAGGAACTGTCCGCCGAGGGCCGCTGCGAGGCGATCCCGGCCGACCTCGGCCGCGACGAGGGCGCGCTCGGGTTGGCCCAGGCTGTGCGGGAGCGCACCGACCGGCTCGACGTGCTGGTCAACAACGCGGGGGCGACCTGGGGCGCGCCGCTCGAGGCGTATCCGGAGAGCGCTTTCGACAAGCTCTGGGCGGTCAACGTCAAGGCCGTCTTCCGGCTCACCACCGCCCTGCTGCCCACGTTGCGGGCGGCGGCCAGCGCCGACGACCCGGCCCGCGTGATCAACATCGGCTCGGTCGACGGAATCCGGGTGCCGTACCTGGAGGTCTACGCGTACTCGGCGACCAAGGCGGCCGTGCATATGCTCACCCGCAGCCTCGCTCACCAGCTCGCCGGCGAGCACATCACCGTGAACGCGATCGCGCCGGGGCCGTTCGAGAGCAAGATGATGGCCTTCGCGCTGGACGACCCGCAGCCGCGCGCGGCCATCGAGCAGCAGGTGCCGCTGGGGCGCATCGGGCGCCCCGAGGACATGGCGGGCGCCGCCATCTACCTGTCGTCCCGGGCCGGGGCGTATCTGACCGGCGCGGTGATCCCGGTCGACGGCGGGATCACGACGCACGGCTGAACGCGTACCCCTGACGGATGGCACCCGGGCCGCGCGGACTCGGCAGATCCGCGCGGGCCCGGGTGTGGTCAGCGGCCGGCGAGCAGCCGGGTCACCGCCGTGTCGACGTCCAGATGGTCGGCCTCCCGGCCGCGCGGCACGACGACGTAGGTCCGCCGCAGGAAACGCACCAGGACGCTGCGCGGCACCTCGAACAGGGCATTGCCGTCCGGGGACGACAGCGCCAGCGCGACGAAGTCGCCGCGCGGGGTGGCCCACGGCCAGACCCGCACGTCGCCGATGCCGGCCGGCTCGTCGAGGCCGGTGACCAGCAGCTCGCGGGCGAACGACCAGCTCACCGCCTCGCCGCCGGCCGATTCGGCATGGAACAGGACATGGACCGCATACGGGTCAGCAGGGTCGTAACGCAGGCTGGCACGCACCGGCAAGGCGGTGGCGTCAGGCGCGACGAGCCTTAGCGACGTCTCGACCTCTACGGTCGTCGGTCGGATGACACTCATGGACGTTCTCCCCCCGGCACCGCTGCGGAACGCGCATGTCCCGCTTTCCCCATACTCAGGTGCTACCTCTGGCTACGCTCCGCCATACGCTGACTTCACCCTGTGGTGGGAAGGGGGTCGGAAACGCCGCTAGAATGTGAAAATTCTTGTACGATATCCGGTTTTGCCCATTGCTTGATCCCGCCCGGTATCGGGGTAGTTCAGACGTCGACTTACTCCGGTAACGTCCAGTGGTCCGATGGAGTGACGGGCCGGAGCGACACTGGAGGACGAAATGACCACGAAGCGATCCTCAGTGGATGCCATGGCCCGGCCCGGAGACCCGAACGGCGGGGTGCGGGCAGCCGAAAGGCGGGGGTACGCAGTGCCGAAGGAACAGCATGGCCGGCGCGGGCCGGAGGGGCCCCGCGACGTGGCGACCGGGGGAGGGACGGCGCTCGCCGAACGGCGCGGCGGGCGCCTACGGCAACGGATCGGCACCACCCTCGACCTGATCCGCGCCAACCCCACGGGCCGGGTCACCCTCAAGATATTCATCTCCGTCACCGGTGCGATCGTCGTCACCGTCGGTATCGCGCTCATCCCGCTACCCGGCCCCGGCTGGCTGCTGGTCATCGCCGGGCTGGGCATCTGGGCCGTGGAGTTCCACTGGGCCCGCCGGCTACTCGGTTTCACCCGCCGGCACGTGCACGCCTGGACCAGGTGGGTCGCCAGTCGGTCCCTGCCGGTGCGGCTCGTCCTCGGCTCCGTGGGCCTCGTCTTCGTCGCCACGGTGGTCTGGTTGTCGCTCAAGTACAGCCTCGGCATCGACCTGGTGGCGAGGCTGTTGCACTACCTCGCGACCCACTGACCCCGGATTCGCGGTCCGGTCCCTCGATCAGGTAGAGTCATCGGCGCTGAGGGCGATTAGCTCAGCGGGAGAGCGCTTCGTTCACACCGAAGAGGTCACTGGTTCGATCCCAGTATCGCCCACGCAGGTCAAAGGCCACTTCCCATTGATGGGAGTGGCCTTTTTGCTACCCGTACAGCAGCGAAGTACAGCAGTTCTCGTCAGTGCCCGAGTGACTCACCGAGGCGCTTGAGGGCCTCCCGGGTCGCCGTGGACGAGACCTGGGTGTAGATCTCCATCGTCACCGAGAACCGGGCGTGCCGAAGGATCTGCATGGCAACCCGTGGATGCACGTCGAGGTCGGCCAGGAGGGTGGCACAGGTCCGGCGGGCGTCGTGAATGTTGATCGGCCGGACGCCCGCCCGGTCACACCGCGTTTGCCAGGAACGCTGGAAGTTGCGCGGCTCGATGGGCGTGCCGTAGCGGGTGGTGAATGCGAGGTCGTTCTCGTGCCACGCCTTCCCGGCGGTCGCCCGTGCCTCGTCGCGTTGTACGCGTCGCAGCTTCAGTGCGGCCACGCAGATGTCGGGCAGGGGCAGCGTGGCGTCGGACGCCTGGGTCTTGGTGTCGCGGTGCAGGAGTTGCCCGCGTACCCGTTGCAGTTGCCGGCCGATGGTCAGCTCACCGGCGTCGAGGTCGACGTCCGCCCAGGTCAGACCGAGGGCTTCGCCCTTGCGCAGGCCGGTGACGAGGACCAGGGCGTACGCGGCGCAGAGGGGGTCTTCGTCGGCGCGGGCCGATTCGAGGAACCGACGGGCCTCGTCGCTCGACCAGGACCTGCCCCGTCGGCGGCGGACCGTGGCCAGGGTGACCGGCACGGCCGGATTCCGGGTGATGAGGTCTTCGGCCTGGGCGTGGGTGAGGGCGGCCCGCAGCGCGGCCCGGATGTCGCTGACCGTCCGGGGCGACGGGGCGGCCTGGCAACAGCGGCCCACCGCGCAGCACCGACGCTTCTCCGTCCGGCGGGCGGCGTCCTTGCCCTGGGCGCAGCACTGGCAGGTACGGGCCACCTGGTTGAGCCAGGTCTGCACGTCCCGGGGCTGGAGCCGGTCGAGCCGCTTGGACCCGAGGCTGGGGGCGATGTAGCGCCGGACGAACGTCTCGTAGGTGGCGTACGGCAGCGGTGCCCGGTTCGGCTGGACGATCTCGGTCAGCCAGTAGGTGAGGAAGCCGCCGACCGTCGGGACGCTGGTCGCCACCGGCCCCTGCTTCGCCTGCTGGTGCAGCTTGATCCACTTGTCGTGGACGGCCTCCCGGGTCTTGCCGTAGACGTACTTGCGGGTGCGCCTGCCGTCGGGCTTGGTGACCCAGACGTACGCGGCGAAGCCGTTGCGGTACGGGAAGATCGAGCCTTCCCCGTTGGCGCGGGCACGGGCGGGCATCAGGCGGCCTCCTGCCGTTCGACCTGTTCGCGGATGTAGTCGTCGACCCATTCGGGCAGGATGCGGCGATACTTGCCGTCCTTGATGGAGCGCAGCTCACCGGTGGCGATCTTCATCTTGACCTTGGAGATGCCGAAGCCGAGCAAAACGGCGACCTCAGCAGGGGAGTACCAGCGCGGAGTGAGAGGTCGGGTCATGCCGCCACCCCCGACCACATCTCGTGGGCGAGTTCCTCCCGGCCGACGCGGCTGCGTTCCCGGTACTGGGCGGCGGCGGTGTTGGCGAGCAGGGCGTCCCTGTCGGTCAGCCACCCTGAGCCGACGAAGGCCAGGGTGCCGACAGTGACGGAGCCCTCATCGGCGCGACGGTAGGCGGCGCGGGTGTCGCGGAGCAGCCCGAAGCTGACCGAGTACCGGCGGGCCTTGGTGAGGAAATGACCGCCGTAGCCGAGCATGTGCGCCCACCGACGCAGCCCGGCATAGGCGTGCGATCCGCTGTCAAGGTCGCCTTGACGGTCCTCGGCATGGGCGGCGGTGTCGCTGGTGCGCTGCCGGATGGGACGGCCGAGTCGCCAGCAGGCGTCGATGAGCCGGGCCAGGTGGTCGCCTTCCGGATCGGCGTAGGCGTCGACGGTGTCCGGGGTGAGCCGGGTGGAGCAGTGGCCCGTGGCCTCGGTGGCCTTGGTGGCGTATTTGGCCAGGTAGGCGGCTACCCTGGCGTCGGTCACGTCCCCGTCGCCGGTGCCGATGCGGCGCACGTCGACCTGCTCGCCCCAGCCGATCGACCAACCCTGCGGCCGGTCGGGATGCGGCGGGGTAGCGAAGGTGATCTGCCCGGCGGCGGCGTGCACGGCGGCAACGAGGTCGTCCACGGTGATCCCGGCCGGTGGCGGGACCAGGGCCTGCCGGTCGTCGGGATCGGCCCCGTCGAGGCGCAACAGGACGTGGAAGTGCACCGCGCCCCGGCGCTGCATCTCGGCGACCTTCCCGTGCGACACCCGCACCGGCGGCACCCGCCGAACCCGGCCGGAGTCGGTGACGACCTCGACCTTCGGGACACCGCGTCGGCGGCAGAGGACGGCAAGGTACCGCTCGACGGCCTGCTTGGTGCGTCGCCACAGCTCACCCGCGAAGACGTTCCAGACGACCTGGTAATCGTGGTCGTAGCAGTCCAGGCAGAGCGGCCGACCGAGCTGCGGATCGGCGGAGTCGTGACGGACGAAACAGGCCCCGGGCCGCCCGTGCGGGCAGGCGACAGCATCACGGCGGGCATGGCAGGGAGCCGGTCGGCAGTCGCAGCGCCGCCGGTCGGCACAGGTGTGCCGGGGTACGTGCCGGTGGTGGACCGCGCCGAACGACGGCGCGGTGAAGGTAGCGAAGACGACCGGATGCCGGGCCACCGAGGCGGGGACGGTCTTGCCGCCGGTGAGACCGCAGCGGACGACCTGGAAGGCGTCACCGGCGTAGACCCAGGAGCAGTCCGGGCACTGGGCGGCACGCCGGTTGCCGCACGCCTTGTAGAGCACCCGATCGGGCAACTCATCGGTGTGCTGCTCGGTTAGGACCCGTCCGGTGTCCCGGTCGACGGCGGTCATGGTTCCGGTCAGCCGGATCGGACGGGCACAACCGCCAGCGGTTCGAGTGTGTTCGAGCCAGCCGAAGTAGTCAAGGGTGGTGGCCCGATGCAGGGCCTGGGCGGCACGACCGGTGGCGACGCCGGGACGGTGCAGGGTGGACACGGTCTCTCCTCAGGGCGGGTGGCAGGGACGGGCGACGAACCGCCACCGGTTGTCGGAACGCTGTCCGTCGGTGGTGTTCGTGGTGTCTCCTGGCACCGCCTGGAAGGGCGGCTGACGCCGGAGGGCGGATGTGGCTGACCGCCGTTGGGGACGTGGATCTTCCAGTTTCTGGGCCTGGGTGAGGCCGGGACGGGTGGGGTGCCTGAAGGTCGGCATCCGGCGGGTTGCCGCAGGCGAGCCCCACCCGTCGAGGAGAGCGAATCCGGGCCATCGTGACGGCGGGAAGGCCGTGCTGGGCCACTCAGCGGATTCCGGGACCGACATCGCGGCCAAGGTGATCGAGAACCGGCGGGATTTGGCCCGCATCAGCAGCAGGAAGACCGCTCAGCTCTCCGTGGTCGAGTCCAGCGATCCGGCAGGAAGGCCGCACTGGCGTGCTCGACGACCGCCAGAGTAGCACCGGGTACCGACTCGTCAACCCGTCGTGAACCTCGGTGCCGAGCGGGGCCGGACCGGCTACCGGCCAATGTGGGAGAACTTTCTGTACGTCTATCAAGTGCGGCCCGCAAGGGGCCGCACGCGCCGCCGCCTGGGCGCGCGCCGGCCGCTGCCGCTGTCGCTCTGCGGCCGTCACGCCTGATGCCCGGCGGCTGGCGCGGACAGCGGGAAGCCCGGGGGCCGCCGCAGAACGACAGGGCGAGTGGGGGTGGGCCGGCAGCGGCCGGGCCGCGCGGCCACGTGCCCGCGCGGCGTAAGGGAGCGCACGCCGGCCGCGTCGGCGAGCTGGCGGCGGTCGCGGGGTTGCGATTAGGGCGCCTCCGGCGGGGGCGCTCCGGCTCCAGGATGGCCGGGGCTCCGTCGGCGGGTCGCGGTCGGTGGGTGGTTGCGGTAGGCCATCCCGCCTGCCATCGACCCGTGCAAGCCGAGCAGACCACCGCCCGACCCGCCAGCGCCCGTACGAGCCGTCAAGGTCCGCTTGACGTGGCGGGCCGGGCGGCGGCCCGCTCCCCAGCGGGGCGGGTCGACGGCATACGGGATGGCAGCCGAATCGCGAGTGTGACGTACTAGCGTCAGCTCTGCGAATCTTGGCCGTCCGGCTCCTCAATGATCAGCGCGGTTCAACGACCTCTCGCAAGATCTTCAACAGGTCCTTTGGCGCGTCCCGCATGAGGTTGTGCCGACTGTCCAGTGCGTACGTCGTCCAGGAGGGGTCCTCACGCAGCCGGTGGTAGAAGGGGGTGAACGGTGACTCGCCGTCCCACCCGGCTGCGTACACGTAGACCCTGCGCCGGATGTGCGCAAGGTCGCTGGTTAGCTGTAGCGGCTGAAGCAATGAGGCGAGCGGGTGAGGCGTGGCCCGTGCGTCGAAGAACGGCAAAGGCCGCACACCGTAGCCGTTCTCCACGACGTCTAGGTACCATCGCCGCTCCTGGTCGGAGACCAGGGCCCAGCAGGAGTCGCCGTTCGCAGGCACCACGGCGTCCAGGTACGCCAGAGAGTCCACCCGTTCGGGCATGCGGTCGGCGACCGCCGTGATCACCATTCCCCCGTAGCTGTGGCCAACTAGCACCGCATCCTGGATGTTCTCGGCCGCGAGTACGCCGGTCACGTCCTGGATGTGCATTTCGAGGTTCACTCCGGAGTGCAGGAGATGGCTGCGTTCGCTGATCCCGGTCAATGTCACTGGGTAGACGCGATGCCCATCGGCGCGGAGTTGTTCAGTGAGTTCTCCAAAGGACCAGCCGCCATGACACATGCCGGGGATGAGGACAAACGTTGCCACGATCGTGCTCCTTGTCGTTGCTTGACTCTGTTACTCGGACGCGGCCGAGCTGCCGCTGGCCGCGTGGGACTTCGGATGCGAGATCACTGGACCCTGGCCTCAGGCACCTGTCTCGATGGCACCGGGTCGCGCACCGTGGTCGCGGTGGAGAGACGGGAACGGCCTGCGGTGGCGGCGATCAGGGCCGCCACGGCGCACAGGATCGCGGTCCACGCCAGGGTAGCGTCGGTCGAGGTGTGATCGGCGACGATGCCGGCGATCCAGGGGCCAGCCGTCTGACCGACCGCGAACAGCGTGGTGAAGGCCGCCAGTGTGGCGGTCCAGTCGGTGGGCGGGGTATTGGCCCGGATGAGCGCGGTGACGGCGGCGGGAACGCTCATGAACGTGGCCCCGTAGGCGATCGCGGAGGCGAGGATGACCGGCGGTGCGGGCGCCGCTAGCGCCAGTGCTGCTCCACCAGCCAGGACGCCGAGCAATGTGGCCAGGGCCCGGGTGCCGGGCCAGTGGGTGGTCGGACGGCTACACAGAGCGGGTGCCGCCACCACAGCCAAACCCAGCGCCGTCCAGATGGCCACCACCTGCACGATTGGGGTGCGCCGGTCGGCAAGATAGGCCGACAGAAAGGTGATGTAGGTGATGTATCCGGCGGCGAACAGCAGGTAGGCCAGGGCGGTTCCCCACAGCGGGCGCAAACGTGCCCGTCCGGCGGTAGAGTCCGTCGCGTCCCGCTCCGTATGCGCGGCGGTCCAGCTGACCAGCGTCGCCACAGCGGCGGCGACACCCAGGCCGACCCAGGCGAGGCGCCAGCGATCCCCTAGCGCTGGGATCGTCGCGCCGCTGAAGACGATGCCCAACCCGGTGCCCGCGAAGTAGACGGTTATGGGCACGCCGGAGGCGACTCGGGCGGCGATGCGCGATGCGATCACGCCGCCGGTGATGAACACCACTGCCCCCGCCGCTCCGGCCGCGGCTCGCGCGGTCAGTAGCGCCAGGTAGTCATCGCCGGCCGCAGTTGTGGCCAGCGCCACCGCAGTGAGGGCCATACCCCATCGAAAAGCGGCGGCGGCGCCCAAGCGGTGGACGACGGGGGCGGTCGCCAGTGCGCCGACGAGGTAGCCGAGCCCGTTGGCGGTGCCCATGGCCCCGGCTTCGGCCAGAGTCCAGTGGAGGTCGTCACGCATGGCCGGCAGAAGCAGTCCGTAGGCGAAGCGCGCGAGACCGAGGGCCGAGGCGGTGCCCAGAGCCAGTCGCGCCGCCTGCCGTACCCCCTGGCGCAGGACCGGTGACCTCATTGGTCCTGGGTTTGGGACGTCGCACGGCAGCCGCTGGACGGGACGGGCCAGGCAGCCGCAGTGCCCCGATCGCTGCGGGGGCCGATGAGGGGTAGGTCTGGCATGGCGGGCTCCAATGGTCAAACCGATCGGTTCGATCTCGGATGCTAGCAGTTGATCGAACCGATCGGTACCATCTGTGTCATGCCAGTCGCCAAGGGCTCCACGATCGATCCGGAGCGCACCCGCGCCACCATCCTCGAAGCGGCCACCCCGGTCCTGTACGAGCGTGGGCTCGACGGCATCGGTGTCGCCGAACTATGCGCCCGGATCGGAATATCTAAGGAGACGCTCTACCGGCATTTCGGCACCAAGGACGCGCTCGTGGAAGCCGTGCTGGAGGTGCGCAGCGACCGGGTGATGAGCTGGCTGGCCAGTGCCGTCGCGGCGGCCGGACAAGACCCCGCCGACCAGCTCAGCGCGGTGTTCGACGCACTTGGGCAGTGGTACGACGAGCCCGTCTTCCGCGGCTGCGCGATGCTGAACGCTGCCGCCCAGCACCATGTCGAGGCAGTACGTGCCATCACCGCGCGTCACCTGGGCCGCTACCTCGAACTCCTGACCGGCATCGCCAGCCGCGCCGGCGCCGCCGATCCGCACCTCCTAGGGAGGCAGTTGCTCATCCTGGTGGAGGGTGCAACGGTCGTCGCCGCACATCACTCTGCAGTCGGCGCCGGCGACCACGCTCGCCGTGCCGCCCTCACCCTACTGTCGGCCCGAACCAGCCTCGAATGTTGACGCGGGGTTGAAATCTCCTCCGGTCCGCTCCTACGTCCGCCGCTTCTGCCGGGTGACTAATTGGGTGACGATCGCGACGGACACCAGTGGACGAGCGTGGACGGGCGAGGACCGTTGCCGGCAGTTCAGGCCCCGTGATGCAGCAGCTTAGAGCCCCGTGATCGTTGCCTGGGGGTCAAGGGGTCGACGAGGTCAGGGTCCAGGTCGCCACCAGGCTGCCGGAGGTTGATCGTGAGGGACTACCGCTCTGGCCGTCGGCGGCTTCGGCCTGGCCAAATCGCGTTGGCAGCTCAGGCGGCTTGGGTCCCCTGATCGTTCCAGAGCGTTGAGCGCATACGATGTGGCGTCGCCTGTGGATGAGTTGCAGGGAGTAGTTTATGATCGCCCAACTGTGGGACTGGATTTCCAAAACCAATCCAGATGCGTGGGCCGCTGGCGCGGGCTGGACGACAACGGCGATTGCGCTTGTTGCAAGCATTGCTGCCTTGCGGCAGGTGCGAGAGGCGCGGCGACTCCGCGAGGAGCAGGCTCAACCATACGTGGTGGCCTACATGGAGCACAGCCAGGCGGACATGCAATTCCTTGACCTCGTCATCAAGAATTTCGGGACAACGGCAGCGCGCGACGTTCGCATCTATGCCCAGCCCACTTTGAAGAGGAGCACCGGTCAAGGTGCCGATACCGAGGATGTGGGACTCTTCAAGGCGCTGCCGATCTTGGTTCCGCAACAGGAATGGCGAACGTTCTGGGACTCCGGCTTGAACCGCAAACGCACTAACCTACCCGATGAGCATGTGGTGAAGGTTGAGTACAAGGACGCTCGCGGGCGGAAAATGGAGCCCACTGTAGCCGCTCTCGATTGGTCCGTCTACAAAAACAGTCAATGGCTCGCAATCTACGGACCTCACCACTCAGCTAAGGCGCTCCGTGAAATCAAGGATGCCGTTAAGAAGTGGGGCGAGCGTGGTGGTGGGGGGCTTTCTGTGTATGCGCGCAGCGGGGATCGCAAGGACGCGCGACTGAGGAATGAATTCGAACGGAGGCGGCGCAGCGCTGCCGAACTGCACAAGAAGATGCTTCCGGCGGCGGCAGTAGCTGCGGAAGGGTCGGAGGTTGCGGATGCCGAAATAACGCCAGCTCCGCCCAGCCAAGCCGAATCGCCCAAGCAAGAGCGGATGCCGGACCCGCCGCCCTCCTCAGCGCAAGACGTCGAGCAGAGGCGCGATTCTGTCGCCAGCAAGGCGACTGGCGAGGGACCTCAGCAGTCAACGTCGGCAAGGGAAACGGAGCAGTAGATACTATTGCAAGATCGGGGAGTATAGTGCCGCCGGTGGGCTGGGAGGAGTTCCTTTGGCATGTGGAGAAACGGCTAGGTCTCTACGTCGGTCGGCCGAGGTACGAACGCGCGTTCTCGATGCTGACGGGATTTGACCTCGGGCGTGGCCAGGGCGAGCTGGCGGCATTCCAGCAGTGGATGTCCGCCCGCCACCATGGCAGCAGCCTTGCCTTCTGGTCTTTGGTGCTTTCGGAGACCTTCGGTGACGGTTCCAACGAGGACGGCCTTGTCAGCGATGACGACCACAAGCGCGCCATCTCGAACCTCTGCCGGCTCCTCCGCGAGTTCCTTGGGCAGCAAGTGTCGATTGCCGACCAGCGCTAAGCGGCGATGGCCCTGCTTGCTGTCGACAGCAACGGTGACAGCAACAGGGTCGGACGTCAGGGGCCAGCGACGGAGGGCTACGGATCAGCGCCCGACGTCAGAGACGTGCGCGGACGCGCCCGGACGGAGCGCCTAGAACTTACAAGCGAGAGGTCGGGTGGCTGGGTAGGCCCGGGTTGGTGCGTCCAGTAGCAGTAGGGCCGTCTCACGCGCAGGGGTTCGACGCGGATACTGGCGGGGTGGTGGAGGAGCAGGCGACGGAGTTGACCCGGTGGACCATCCACGGCGAGCGGGTCGTGGACGACACCCGGCGGGCGCGGCTGAGCATTGCCGAGGTGGAGTTGCCCGACGGAGTGCGCTTCGAGCAGTACGTGATCCGGGCTCCCCGGTCGGCCATGGTCGCCGTACTCGACGACCAGGAATGCCTGTTGTTGATGCGGCGGCACCGGTTCGTGTTCGACCGGTGGGTGTGGGAGCTGCCCGGAGGCTACGTTGACCACGAGGAGCACCCGGCGGCGTGTGCGGTACGGGAGGTCGAGGAAGAGACCGGCTGGCGGCCCCAGGCAGTGGAGCCGTTGCTGTCCTTCCAACCCTGGGTCGGCACTGCCGACGCCGAGAACCTGCTCTTCCTGGCCCGGCATGCCGAGCACATCGGCGCGCCCGTGGACGTGAACGAGGCAGAGCAGGTCGCCTGGATCCCCCTCGACGAGGCGTACGAGCTGGTGTCGCGGGGGGAGATCGTCGGTGCTGGCACGGTGATTGCGGTGCTGGAGCTGGTCGCGCGTAAGGCCCGGGGAGAGCTGTGACGGTCAGCGTCGCCGGCCGAGGGTGGCGTCAACGCGGGCGGTGAAGTGTCGGACGGCGGGCAGCCGCCGGTGCGGGGTGAGCTGGGCTTGCAGGTCGCGGAGGTAGCGGACGGCTCTGGCCGAGCGGAGCTGGGTGGTCAGGGTCAGGGCTTCCGCGCCGATGGCGCAGGCCCGGTCTGGTTCGCCCTGTTGGGCGTGGACGCTGGCGAGCAGGGCGAGGTTGAAGGCTTTGCCGCGTACGTAGCGGTTGTCCATGCGCAGGGATCGGGCGGCGAAGCGTTCGGCGTGGGTGTTGCGGCCGAGGGCGTGGAAGCAGTGGCCGAACTTGGCCGACAGGTACGCCTCGTCGAAGTAGCTGAGCCATTGCGGGTCGGCACTGCGGTCGGCCCGGTCGAGGGCTTGCTCCGCCTGGTGCAGGGCGGCGGCGCAGGCCCGTTCGTCGTTGGCCTTGGCCAGGGCGTGGGCTTCCATGACGTGGGCTTCGGCGGTCAGGACGGGGATCCCTGCGCGGCGGGCGGTCTGTCCGGCGGCGCGGGCGAGGTCGAGGCCGGTGGCGGTGTGGCCGAGGTAGGTGGCCTGGTGGCTCATCGCGGCGAGGATCTCCGCGCCGAGGCCGTCGTCTCCGGCGGCGTGGGCGAAGTCCAGGGCGAGGGTCAGGTATCGCTGGGCGATGCCGTGTTCGGCGGTGTCGTACGCCTGCCAGCCGGCGAGTTGGGCCAGTTCGGCGGCGGCGCTGAGCAGCCGTTGGCCGGTGGGGTGGTCGTAGCGGCCGTCGGTGAGTAGTGGGGTCACCTCCTGGTGGAGGTAGCGGGCGACGGTGTCGCGGGCGTGCCCGCCGCCGTACTGGTTGTCGAGCTGGCGGTAGGTCGCGGTCATCGCGCGGATGGTGTCAATCTCCGGTTGACCGACCGTGTTGCGTCCGGGTTGCGTGACCGGGGCCGGGTCGGGGGCGGTGAACCAGCGCAGCGCCGGCAGGGTGTAGCCGGCGGAGCTGAAGGCCACCTGCCGGAGCACGTCTCGACGGTTCACGTCACCTCGCCAAAGCTCTGCGGCACTGCGTACGTCGTCGCGCCAGGTCCGCTGTAACGGCGGCTCGCCGGGAACGCGCCGTTCAGGGTCGGTTAATGGTGTGGCCTGTCTGGGTGCCAGGCCCATCGTGGTACGCGCCTGGTCGGGCATCCGGCAGCCGTCGGCGATCCGTTCGAGGACGTCGATCGAGGTGACCTTGCGTCCGGCCATGATCCGGCTGACGTAGCCCTGTTCCAGCCCCACGGCAGCCCCGATCCGGCTCTGGCTCGCCCCGGTGAGACTCGTGATCCAGCGGAACAGGCCGCCGATGTCGCGGGCGGCCAGCACGGTCAGCACCTCGCCGCGCGACCACGCATCCTTCGGAATCCGAAGGGGATCGAGCGGATCGGGCAGCACGGCAGCTCCCAGCGTCGCGTTGCGACTACTCAAGGTGTTCAGGTCGACAGCCTAGGGCGACCGTTCGTGCTGGTCGAGCCGTCCCATGTCACCGTGACATGACCGCTGGCCATGGAACCGGCCGCCGCCGGGCGGGATGGTCGGCGCATGTCCTTCGATGTCGACAACCCGCCCGTGGAACCACCCGCCGAATGCCAGCACCGCCTGCTGTGGCGACTGGCCCGCGCCCTCTGGGAGGCCCACCGACCCGACAGCTTCGGCTTCTGCGTGGTCGCCGGCTGCTGGCACGAGAACCAACGCGACCCCTGCCGGCTGGCCCAGCTCGCCCAGCAGGGAATGCGAACCGCCTGCGGTCAGGCCACCCCCGCTTCACCGCCTTGGATCGCCGTCACCCGCGAGCGCCTGGCGGCCGGGGACATCGACCCCGTCGACGCCGTCGCCGAAGCCCTCTGGCACCGTCGCCACGCCCCCAGGCCGAGGCGGTGACCGGGTGGGAGCCCTCTACACCTCGGCGGCCTTCCGCGAGTACGCCAGGGCACAGGTTGCCCACGCGGACATCCTGCTGACCAAGCACGCCGAATCGGCCCTGACCCTGTGCCGGTGCGGCCGGCCCCACCCCTGCGACGACCGCCAGCACTGGCTACAGCGACGCGCTCACTTCGGGCGGTTCCTCGTCGACGAGCAGTACAGCAGCGAAGTACAGCAACCCAGCCCACCGAACCCGACCCGAGCCGACCCCAGCACACCAGATGACCTCGGATGACACCCGATCCGGCCAGCCTGCCGCGAGTTCACACCGAAGAGGTCACTGGTTCGATCCCAGTATCGCCCACCAGGTCAGAGGGCACATCCAATCGATGGATGTGCCCTCTTTCGCGTCCTGAGTACCTAACTGAGTGACTAACGGTCCGGGGTCAGCGCGAAGATGCGATCCATGGCGACCGCGCCACTGAGCAGCACGGGCCGGAGTTGGTGCCGGTAGACCTTCTCCGTGACCGTGGTGCCGGAGTGCCCGCACAGGTCTGCGATGTCTTCCAGGCTCACGCCGCTACTCGACAACACCGACACGAAATTGTGTCGCAGTTCCCGGGGCGTCCAGTCGGCGGCGGTCAGTCCGGCCTTAGCGGCGACGCGCCGGAACGCTCGCCGGACGTTCGCGGCGTCCAGGGCGTTGCCGGTCGAACTGGCGAACACGAGGTTCCGGGACTGCCAGTCCTTGCCAGCCTTCTCCCGGTCTTGGCGCGGTCGCGCCCGGTGCCGCCGCAGTGCGACCACGCACCGGAGCGGCAGTGCGAGAGTGCGCCGTGACTTCCTGGTCTTGGTGTCGCCACCGGCCCGGACCGAGTGCCATACCGCGATAGACGGCGGTAGCGGGGGATCATCGTCGGGCCGGCCGTCCAGGTCGACGTGATCCCAGGTGAGGGCCCGCAGTTCCTCGGTGCCTGCTCCAGTCAGCAGGGACAGCACGACGTAGGCGTAAAGGCGGCTGTATTCGGCGGCGGCAAGGATCGCTTTGGCTTGGTCGAGGGTAGCCAAGATCATGAGTCGCCCGTGAGTCGCTGCCTCCGCTGACGGCGGCGGTGCTCCATCGGTACGACGCCCATTTCCGTCAGCCGCTCCTTCAGCACTATGGTGAAGCCCCCCTCGACGCCGTCTTTCCGTGCCTACCGCACAGCGTCCAGGCTCGGCACCGTGGCCGCGTCCACAGTGGGCTGCAAGGTGCCTTTGTTCCCCACGCACGCGGGGGTGTTCTCTGCTCGCGCCCGGGCCATGCGGTACGGCATCAGATGGCGGCGGCTGAGGCTTGAGGGCTTGCACGATTGACGTCCACACCGAGGTGTTCGCTTGCTCGGCCCAGGAAGGCTGCTGCTCACATGCTGCTAGAGGTTTGCCCGCTTCGCCACACCTCACCCTGCGCGCCATGACGCTTTGCCGCGTATCGCGCCTGGGCGGACGCAGCATCGCGCGCCGCAACCGAATCCTCATGTGAGGACAGCCGCTTGCGGTCTCGCCGACCAACAAAGATGAACGCCGCGATCAGTAACACCACGAACGCCGCGAGAGACACCACCAGAGCTGCCATGCCATCGGCGCTACGGCATACCCGCCAGGGTCCGAGCCCGCCAGCCAGCCTGGGTGGCCAACTGACTGGCGGCCGTCGCACCGCGAGAGGTAGCGCTTAGCGGGAGGCTGGCCGGCGGCGAGGATGGCGCGGTGCAGGGTGAACATGAATTCGCCTCAAGGCGGGTGGCGGGGGCGGGCGACGAACTGCCACGGGTCGCCGGAGCGGTGTCTGTCGGTGGTGTCCGTGGTGTCTCCTGGTACTGCCGGGAGAGCGGCTGACGTCGGAGGGTGGAAGCGTGGCTATTGGCCACCGACCGCGCCGGCGGGGCGCGGCCCGCATCAGCGGCAGAAAGGCCGCTCAGCAACTCCGGAGCCGAGTCCAGCGATTTGGCAGGAAGACCGCGCTGACGTGCTCGACGAGCGCCAAAGTGCACCGGGTACCGACACGCGGCCCTTGACGGGTCGTTCGCGCCGCCGCCAGGGCGCGCGACCGTCGCTCCACTGGCGCTTCGACTCCGGCCCCGCAATACGTTCTGAGGTTGGCGTGGAGGGTGGGAAGCCCGGTGCGCAGCATGACGGCAGGCGTTTCCCGGTGGGTGCGGGGCCGACAGTCGGGCCGCGCGGCCACGAGCCCGCGCGACGTAGTGGACCTCGCCGGGAGCCTGCCGGCCGGGTTCGGTCGCCGCGCTCTGCCCACTCGGGCGAGATCTGCAGGGGCCGGGTGGGCGGCTTGGGCAGGCCGGATACACTGTGCTCCTTTAGTATCCTGTTGACCGGGAGTTCACAGTGGATCGCATCGCCGAACCCTTCGACCAAGCTCAGCGGCCGACGCGCACAAAGCCGGTCGGTGTGGATCCCACGGTGCCGAGCGTGGCACGGGTCTACGACGCCCTTCTGGGCGGCAAGGACAACTTCGCCGTCGATCGGGACATCGCCGACAAGCTCATGAAACTGACTCCCGGCGGGGTCGACGTGGGGCTTTACAACCGGGCTGTCCTGGGTCGGGCCGTCCGGCACATGGTCAGCCAGGGCATCGATCAGTTCATCGACCTCGGTGCCGGCCTGCCGACGGTGCAGAACACCCACGAGGTCGCGCAGAGCGTAAATCCGCAATCCAAGGTGGTCTACGTCGACAATGACCCGATGGTGCTGGTCCATGGCCGCGCGTTGCTGGCAGACAACAAGAACACCACGGTGATCACCGCCGACCTCTGCGAACCCGACGCGGTGCTGAACAACCGCGATCTATGTGCTCTGATCGACTTCGACCGGCCGGTCGGGCTGCTGATGGTCGCCGTACTCCACCACCTTGATGACTCGCAACGCCCCGGCGAGCTGGTTGCACGTTATCGGGACGCGGTCCCCTCGGGCAGCTTCATATTTATTACCCACTTCATCGACGGCGGCGAGGAAACCGCCGAGATCGAGCGGGTGATGCTCGGCGGCCTGGGCAGTGGACGGTTCCGGAGCTTCGACGAGGTCCGCGGTTTCTTCGCCGGAATGGAGTTGCTGGAGCCGGGTGTTGTCTACAACCCGCTCTGGCGTCCGGATCCGAACGACGTCGTACCTGACCCGATGAGCTTCGCCGGGAAGATCATCGCGGGCGGCTTGGGTCGCAAGCCTTAACCTTCGTCTTTCCCCAAGGCAATGTTTGGAAGTAGGTCCCACACGGCGTAGCTGGCCCGCGAGGTGGGCTGCCTCGATGAGTAGGCCGTAAAGCGACAACGGCGGTATCCGTCGGACCTGGCTGATGCGCAGTGGATCGTGTCACCGTCGGCTCGTCCGTAGCAGTGCCTCCAGCACGGCAAACTCCTTCACAGAGAGGTAGAGTTGTCGCCCGTCGCGGACGGCGGTTCGGCGGACCGGGTCCAGTTCGCCGTCGAGCAGACAACGACCGAGTACCCGCAGGCAACCGCGCACTACGTGCCGTCCACCGGATACTTCCCGCTTCCCTGGTGGGCCGGGTTCGCTCTGCTCGGTGCCTACACAATGATCGTGACGTTGATCGCCTCGGCCGGAACCCGTCGCCGACATCGACTGGTGATAGCTGACGTGTGGGGCAGCGAACCCCGCACCGCTTAAGACTCCATAGGACGACTACGCCGTCAGCATCACCAGGCGCCGACGACTAGAGCGTGTGGTGGAAGTGCTGGTCACAGCTACTCGTGCGGGCTGTGACCAGCACGGTCGCCGCTGGCCGACAAGTGGCCGGTCAGCGCACCAGCAGGTCGATTACGCCCGTCAGGTCCTCCTCGCCGCTGCCCTCGGCCAGGCGGCGGCGCATCAGCTCGAAGTAGGGGCTGAGCAGTTCCGGGCTGACCCCCTGCTGTTCGGCGGTGCTCAGGAAGGTCTGCGTGCCGGCCACCTGCATGGCGAGGTTGGAGACGACACCCTTGGTGTAGTCGCCGCTCCGCAGCTGGTCGGCGGTCTGGTGAACTGCCGGGGCCATCGTGACGAGCCAGTCGGCGAGCAGCGGGGCCAGCGACGCGGGGTCGATGTCCTCCTTGCGGATCAGGGCGAAGGCATGCGCTGCCCCGGCGAACATTCCGTACATGGCGCTGAGCAGAGCCACGTCGTGCAGGGCCGCGAAGCCCGCGTCCTGGCCGACGTAGGTAGTGCCGGCCGGGATGCCCAGCGTTTCCTGGTGCCGCTCGAACAGCTCTCGTGAGCCGCTGTAGAAGACGTAGCCGCCGGCCTTTGAAACGCCGATCATCGGAGGGACAGCCATGATCCCGCCGTCCAGGTAGCGGGCGCCGCGCTCGCGGGCCCACTCGGCACGGGCGCGGGAGTGGGCAGGGGTGCTAGTGGTCAGGTTGACCAGATCCTTGTCGGCCAGGTCGGTGCCGGCAAGCACCTCCTCGACCGAGGCGTCGTCCAATAGACAGACGACGACCAGGGCGTTCGCCGCGACAGCCTCATCGGCGCTGTCCGCGACCCTCGCCCCCTCGGCGGAGAGCGCTGCGGCGCGGGCCGGGGTGCGATTCCAGACGGTGAGCGGGTGGCCGGCGGCAAGCCAGGTACGAGCCAGTGCGGTGCCCATCGCACCGAGGCCCAGCAGCGTGACGGGAGTCTTCTCAACAGCGTTCTGTGCCATGCCGATTAGGCTGGCCGCAGGCCCGGAGGTGATCAAGTACGCACTTCGGAGTGGGTACTTACCCCGGGGTGAGCGAGCACGTCGGGAGAGTGGGGCATGACGACGCTGAACCGGCCGGGCGCACCAGACGGACACGTCTGCGGGATCGACACCGCGATGGAGGTGATCGGCGGCAAGTGGAAGGTTCTGATCCTCTGGGCACTCCATGAGGACCCCTACCGCCGCTTCGGCGAACTGCGTCGACTGCTGCCGGGGATCACCGAAAAGGTACTGGCCTCTCACCTACGTGAGATGGAGGCGGACGGCGTCGTGCACCGCGTCTCCTACGACGAGGTGCCGCCCCGCGTCGAGTACTCGCTGACCGAGGACGGCATGCGCCTCAACGACGCACTCCAGCCGCTGGCCGCCTGGGGACGCGAGCGGCCGATCGCTCGAGGGCTGGAGGGGAAGGCGGGCTAGGGAATTTGATAGAAGTGCTGGTCACAGTGTTGTGGACACCTTGGCCGGCGTGGAGTCGGTGGGTCGCTGGTCCAAGTCGAGTTCGAGTTGTGCTTTGCGGGCGCGCAGGAGCCCGACGGTCCGCCGAGCGACCGGCGTGCCGGCAGCCGGCGAGTCGGTTGGGCCGACAGGCAGTGGCCCGGCCATGGGGCAGCGGCTAGCCTGCCGTCATGGCGAGTGCCGAGCTGGATGAGTTGATCGTCGCGGACGCCGACGCGCTGCGCGCGTGGTTGTCGGCCAACCACGCCACGTCGCCCGGTGTCTGGCTCGCCCTGACCAAGAAGGGCGGCACAGTCACCTCGCTGACCTGGCAGCAGGCCGTCGACGAGGCCCTGTGTTTCGGTTGGATCGATGGGCAGGCCCGTAAACGGGATCAGGAATCCTCCTGGATCCGGTTCACCCCGCGCAGGCCCAGCAGTTCCTGGTCGCAACGCAACGTCGCCAACGTGGCCCGGCTACAGGCGCAGGGGCGAATGCAGCCCCCGGGCCGCGCTGCGGTGGAAGCCGCGAAGGCGGACGGGCGGTGGGCAGCCGCCTACGCCCCGCCGTCGGAAGCCGAGGTGCCGGCCGACCTCCTCGCCGCCATCGCCGCCGACCCCGCCGCCCAGGCCATGTTCGACGTACTCACCAAAACCAATCGGTTCGCTCTCATCTACCGCGTCAATGCCGTCAAACGGCCGCGAACCCGCGAGCGGAAGATCGGCGAGTTCGTCGCCATGCTGGCCCGCCACGAGACGATCTACCCACAGAAGGCCAAACCCCCGAACTCGCCGTCATCGACATCTTCATGATCAAACGCACTCACCTGGCCGGGCGCGGGTCGTAGCTCCAATTGAACAAGTAGCTGCCGGTAGGGCGCTCTACCGGTGCCGGTTGCGGGGATGCTTCTTGGCCCTCCGCTCGTTGCCGTGTTCGTACGGGGCCATCTCGCTCGTCTTCCCACATCCGGGCGAAGCATCACGCCGTGCGACGTGTCCCTGGATCTGGACGACATCCTTCACGGCAACCCGCGAGGCCCGATTCCGCTGCGCTGGGTGTACCTTCACGTGCTGCGCGAGCTCGCCCAGCACTGTGGGCACGCAGACATTCTGCGAGAGCAGCTCATCAACGAGTAGCACGCGGATGTCCGCTCATCAGCCGCTCTGACAACGGTGCCTCGACGATCCGGCCAGCGGGGCGGAGTCAGGCGCTGCCCAGGGCGTGCGCGGGGCACTATCGTTCTGGCGTGCACATCCGTTTTGACGTCCCCGCCGATCCTGGCTACCCCGGCCGCGTGGCCGTTGCGCTCAGCAGTGTTCGGCTGCGTAAGTACGGCTATATCGGCGTGTCGCTGGTGGTGGTCGGGGCGATCGGGTTCGCCGTCTCGCGCGGGCTCGCACGGGGCGAGCAGATCTCGTCGCTGTGGATGGCGATTGTCGTGGGTGGTCTGCTGTCGATGCTGTACTCGCCGTGGGTGCGGTGGCGGGCCCGGCGGCGCTCCAGTCGCTACGCTGTCGAGGGCGCCTATGACATCACCGACGACAACATCATGATGCGCAGCGGCTCGGAGTCCGGTGGCATCGCCTGGGACGGGGTCGACCAGGTAAGGGACACCCCTGAGTTCTGGATCGTGTACGTCGGCCGGGTGCCGGCGACCGTGATCCCACGTGGCTTGATGTCCGCCGAGGACGCCGAGACGTTGCGGGCCTATATGGCCGATCGCGGGCTGCTTTAGCTTCGGAGAACTCATCTGCCGCAGACCGAGCGTCGTGGAGCGCAGCCGGCTGACAGGTGGCGACGCGCGGACGTGTCGATGAGCGGTGCCGACGGCGGGTGGGCGCCGGACTGGGCGGACGCCGAGCCTGACCCGATTCTCCGTCCCGAACCGAATGGTTGGCGGTGTTCGACCAGCTCAGCGACGCCGACTCGGCCCGATCAAGGGCGGAAGCTGCACGCCGGCCATCCTTCTCCAGCGGTGGAGACGCTGCGGATCGTGGCCGGCCGGCGGGTGACCGCCGGTTTCAGAGATAGCGGACGCCGGTCAGCTTCTCGGCCGCCGCCCAGAGTCGCTTGCCAACTGCCGGATCGGCGGCCTCGTGGCTGAGTTGGGCCTCGGTGACCGGGCCCCGCGTCTCCCATAGCCTGGACGGCCCGAAGAACTGGCCGCCCCGTACGCCGGGATCGGTTGCGGCGCGCAACTGCGGCAGCGCGCCCTGCTTCACCGACTGGGTGACCACCAGGCCGAGCCATGCGATCGCCTGCCCGGACCGGCCACGGTGCCCGAAGGCGCGCGGAGCCAGGTTGGTGCGGGTGAGACCGGGGTGGGCCAGCGCGCTGACGATCGGCGATCCGGCGGCGCGCAGACGGCGGTCCAGTTCGATGCCGAAGACAGTGGTGGCGAGCTTGGACCGGCGGTAGGCGGTGGCCGCCCGGTAGTCACGCTCGAACATCAGGTCGTCGAAGTCGAGGTGCGCGCTCTTGTGGACGAGCGAGCTGAGACTGACCACGCGGGCTTCCCGCGCCGCCGCCAGGTTGCCGAGCAGCAGGCCGGTCAGCGCGAAGTGGCCCAGCATGTTGGTGGCGAGCTGCAGCTCGAAGCCGTCGGCGGAGGTTCGGCGTGGGCCGAGCAGCACCGCGCCGGCATTGTTGATCAGCACGTCGATTGCCAGGTGATCGGCGGCCAGCTTCGCCGCGAAGGCCTGTACGGAGGCGAGGGAGGCCAGGTCCAGCTCGCGTACCTCTACGTCGCCGCCGATCCGGCGGGCGGCCTCCTCGCCTGCGGCGGTGTTGCGGACGGCGAGTACGACGTGCGCGCCGTGGTGGGCCAGCTCGGTGGCGGTGACCAGGCCGAGGCCCGAGTTCGCGCCGGTCACGACAGCGATCCGGCCGTGCTGGTCGGGGATTCGGTCGCTGGTCCATCCGGTCATCTGCTGCTCCTGGAAGTGTCGGTGCGGTGGACCGCATCGGTGCGGTAGACCGCCGACGCTAGGGGGAACGCGAGCCGGCTCGGTCGTTCTCGGTTGCCTAGGTTTGCCGGACCTACCGTCGGCGGTCCGGGCCGCGGCACACTTGCGGCATGAGCCATCCATACGCTCGCGAACTCGGCGATTTCCTGCGCGCCCGGCGCAGCCGGCTGCGTCCGCGCGACGTCGGTCTGGAGCCGGGCGGCCGGCGCAAGGTCACCGGGCTGCGGCGCGAGGAGCTGGCCCTGCTGGCCGGGCTGAGCACCGACTACT
Organism: Micromonospora sp. KC207; assembly: GCF_004348615.1. Classification (NCBI taxonomy): domain Bacteria; kingdom Bacillati; phylum Actinomycetota; class Actinomycetes; order Micromonosporales; family Micromonosporaceae; genus Micromonospora; species Micromonospora sp. KC207. The sequence continues at coordinate 15,621 of NZ_SMKJ01000014.1, read as the reverse complement.
ACCAGCGGATGGAGCAGGGCCGGGAGGTACGCCCGTCCGACGGCGTCCTGGACGCGCTCGCCGGCGCGCTCGGCCTCGACGACGAGGAACGCCGGCACCTGTTCGTCCTGGCCCACGCCGCCCGCCGGCCGATCCCTGTCCGGATGGACCACGGGCCGGAACAGGTGCCGGACAGCACCCGGCGGCTGCTGCGGGTGCTGGACACCCCGGCGGTCGTGCTCGGCCGGCACCTCGACCTGCTCGCCTGGAACCCGATGGCCAGGGCGCTACTCGGCGACCCGGACGCCTATTCGCCCGACCGGCTCAACATGCTCCTGCTGATGTTCGACGACACGCTGACCGGCGAACGGAGCTGCCCGGACTGGGAGCGCCAAGTCCTGGACTACATCGGCATGATGCGCGCTGCCGTCGCCACCGACCCCACCCACCCCCGCGCCACCGCGATCGTCGGTGAGCTGAGCATCCGCAGCGCCGAGTTTCGGCGGCTGTGGGCCCGGCACGACGTACGCGAGTCGGTCAGCGGTACCAAGACCTTCAAGGTCCCCGAGGTCGGCGACATCGTCCTGTACTGGGACACGTACCCACTTCCCGGCAACCCTGGCCCGGTCATGCTGGTCTTCACCGCCGAGCCGGGCAGCGCCGACGCGGACCGGCTGCAACTACTGGCGTCGTTGCACGCGCCCGCAACCGGGCGGCCCCCGCACGCGGAGCCGTCGAATACCACCCACGAGCGCCGGCCGACAAGCCGCCGCGCAGTCGACGGTCGCCGCCCCATCGGCGAGACCGCCCGTCGCGAAGATCAATCCACCGGGCGAGCCCGAGCAGAGTAGCGGCTTCCGCCGCCTCCTGGAAGTCGACGATGGCCCCGCCGAGGCCGGTGAGGCTTGCCCCACCACCTTGCCTCCTGCCGTCGGCAGTCGCGACGGAGGTGCGGAGTCGAGGTCTACGAGGCCAGCCGCTCGCCGGTGCCGCGACCTGATGTCGCGAGTTCGGCCCCGCCGTCCGACTTGTTGATCTCAAACCACACGGCGTCGAGGGAGAGGCCGAGGACGTCGGCGATCGCGGCGATGGTCGGGAAGGCGGGAGTGGCTACGCGGCCGGACTCGATCTTCCGAAGGGTCTCCGGTGAGACGCCCGCGTCCAGCGCGGTGCCGAGCATCGAGCGTTGCCCCCTGGCGCGGCGTAGGAGGGCGCCGAGGCGCTGCCCGCGTTCGACGTCTTCGGGTGTGAGTGGCAGCCTGACCATGACTCCGATTCTAGTGTCGGGATAGTATTGCCGGGATACTTATTGGTCGAGCGGGAGAGTCGCTGCGTCCTGGCACCCTGCGCCGGACCGGCAAGCACCGAAACCCTTGGCCGCGGAGGCCGGGACTCCGAACCGCCTGACCATGCAGCTGGCAGCTGGCAGCTAGCCGCGGGGCCGCTAAGCCGACGCCCGTGCCGGCATGCGTCAGGTCGCCTGCGCGTCGACGGCGGCGCAGGCGAGCCGGGCGGATCTGCGGCGAGACATATGGGTTGACTCAGAGTAATACTTGATTCATTCCAGAACAGTGGGCTAGGTTTGGTTCGTGCCATCCGACTTCGAGACCCAGCTTCGGGCGGTCTCGTTGCGCGTGACCCGGCCCCGGTTGGCGGTGCTCGCAGCGCTGCGCGACCATCCGCACGTCGACACCGACACGGTGATCGCCCTGGTGCGGGCGGATCAGCCCACGGTCTCCCACCAGGCGGTGTACGACGTGCTGCGTGCGCTCACCGAGGCCGGTCTGGTGCGGCGCATCCAGCCGGCCGGCGCGACCGCCCGGTACGAGTGCCGGGTGGGGGACAACCACCACCATGTCGTGTGCCGCTCCTGCGGCACGATCGCCGACGTCGACTGCGCTGTCGGCCATGCCCCCTGTCTCACCGCCTCCGACGACCACGGCTTCAACGTCGACGAGGCGGAGGTTGTCTACTGGGGCACCTGCCCCGGCTGTGCGACCGACCGCACCTTTCAGTGATCCGCCAGTCCGGAAGGAAACAGATGAGCGACACCCAGGACAACGTTCCCTCCAACGCGCAGGGCGTGGACAGGAAGGAGGCGGCCGGCTGCCCGGTCGCGCACGACTCCGTCACCGCGCACGGCAGCGAGAGCGAGAACCCGGCGATCGACTCGCCGACCCCGAAGACCGGAGGTCGTCCGCGTACCAACCGGGACTGGTGGCCCAACCAGCTCGACCTCTCGGTGTTGCACGCCCACTCGTCCAAGGGCAACCCGCTGGGGGCGGGCTTCAGCTACGCCCAGGAGTTCGCCAAGCTCGACGTCGAGGCCCTCAAGCGGGACATCGTCGACGTCCTCACCACCTCCCAGGACTGGTGGCCGGCAGACTTCGGCCACTACGGCGGCCTGATGATCCGGATGAGCTGGCACGCCGCGGGTACCTACCGCATCGAGGACGGTCGCGGCGGCGCCGGCGACGGCGGCCAGCGGTTCGCCCCGCTCAACAGCTGGCCGGACAACGCCAACCTGGACAAGGCCCGCCGGCTGCTCTGGCCGGTCAAGCAGAAGTACGGCCAGAAGATCTCGTGGGCCGACCTGCTCGTGCTCGCCGGCAACGTCGCCCTGGAGTCGATGGGCTTCAAGACCTTCGGCTTCGGCTTCGGCCGGGAGGACGTGTGGGAGCCCGAGGAGATCTACTGGGGCCCGGAGGACACCTGGCTCGGTGACGAGCGCTACGCCTCCGAGAAGGAGATGGTGGCCGGCGTCGGGGCGACCGAGATGGGCCTCATCTACGTCAACCCGGAGGGCCCCCGTGGCAACGCGGACCCGGCCGCGGCGGCTCACTTCATCCGCGAGACGTTCGCCCGGATGGCGATGAACGACGAGGAGACCGTCGCCCTCATCGCCGGTGGCCACACCTTCGGCAAGACCCACGGCGCCGGCGTCGCCGACGGACACGTGGGCCCCGAGCCCGAGGCCGCCCCGCTGGAGGCGCAGGGCCTGGGCTGGCTGAGCACCTACGGCAGCGGCAAGGGCGGCGACACGATCACCAGCGGTCTAGAGGTGACGTGGACCGACCGGCCGACGCAGTGGAGCAACCGCTTCTTCGAGATCCTCTTCGGCTACGAGTGGGAGCTCACCACGAGCCCCGGTGGCGCGAAGCAGTGGGTCGCCAAGGACGCCGAGGCGATCATCCCGGACGCCCACGACCCGTCGAAGAAGCACAAGCCGACGATGCTCACGACCGACCTGTCGCTGCGCGTCGACCCGACGTACGAGAAGATCTCGCGCCGCTTCCTGGAGAACCCTGACGAGTTCGCGCTGGCGTTCGCCAAGGCCTGGTACAAGCTGCTGCACCGCGACATGGGCCCGGTCAGCCGCTTCCTCGGGCCGTGGGTCCCGGAGGCCCAGCTCTGGCAGGACCCGGTGCCGGCCGTCGACCACGAGCTGGTGGGTGACGCCGACGTCGCCGCCCTCAAGGCCAAGGTCCTGGGGTCCGGTCTCACCACCGCCCAGCTTGTCTCCACCGCCTGGGCCTCAGCCGCCACCTACCGGTCCACCGACAAGCGCGGCGGTGCCAACGGCGCGCGGATCCGGCTCGAACCCCAGCGCAACTGGAAGGTCAACCAGCCCGAGCAGCTCGCGACGGTCCTGGAGACCCTTGAGGGCATCCAGCGGGAGTTCAACTCCGCCGGCAGCGCGAAGATCTCGCTCGCGGACCTGATCGTGCTGGCCGGCTCGGCCGCCGTCGAGAAGGCGGCGCGTGACGCCGGCGTCGAGGTGACCGTGCCGTTCCACCCGGGCCGCACCGACGCCAGCCAGGAGCAGACCGACGTCGAGTCGTTCCGGGTCCTCGAGCCGCGCGCCGACGGTTTCCGCAACTACCTGCGGGCCGGGGAGAAGACCCAGCCGGAGGTGCTGCTCGTCGACCGGGCCTACATGCTGAACCTGACCGCGCCGGAGATGACCGTCCTCGTCGGCGGCCTGCGCGCCCTCGGGAACAACGTGGGCGGCACCCGGCACGGCGTCCTCACCGACCGGCCCGGCGTGCTCACCAACGACTTCTTCGCCAATCTGCTCTCCCCGGGCACCCGGTGGAAGGCGTCGGAGTCCGACGAGCACGTGTACGAGATCCGGGACCTGGCCACCGGCGAGGTGAGGTGGACCGCCACCGCGGTCGACCTCATCTTCGGCTCGAACTCCCAGCTGCGGGCCCTCGCCGAGGTCTACGCCAGCGAGGACGCGCGCGAGAAGTTCGTGACCGACTTCGTCGCGGCCTGGACCAAGGTCATGGAACTCGACCGGTTCGACCTCGCCTGATCCGGTTTCCACCGGCGAGCCCCGGTCGATCCACCAGCGATCGACCGGGGCTCGCCCGCACCGCGGCGGTCGCCGCCGCCGACGCGGCGGGCGGCGAAGAACTCGTCGGCGGCCTCGGGCAGCAGCCGCGCCGCCGTGCCCCGAAGCCCGTCGAGGCGAGATGGCGTCCACGCGGCCCGGTCGACGCACGTCTCGGGCTGGTTTGCGGACAGCACCTCAACAGTCATCGGCCTTCTCCCTGGCCAGCGCGGCGAGGAAGCCGCCGACGAAGGTGTCCCCCAGCCCGACGGTCGTGGGTTGCGGCACGTCGAGCGAGAAGCCGGGGACGCAGTGGACCACCCCATCCATCCGCTCGCGCAGCGCCTCGGCGAAGGCGACCGACTCGGGCCGTCGCGGTCGCCGGCGCAGCCGGTCGACGTCGGTGTCGGTGAAGTCGTCGCCGTGGGCGTAGCGGGTCGCGGCCAGCACGGTGCCGGTGTCGAGGGCGTCGGCGTACTGCCCGGCGTGCTCGCCGAACGCCGCCGCCCAGTACTTAGTGTGCAGCACCAGCGTCGGCGCGGGGATGAGCGCGTGCGCCGCCGTGAGCGCGTCGGCGACCTGCCCCGCCGAGAGCAGGTCGACCTGGTGCCCGAGGTACGACTGCAACTCGTCCTCGTTGAGCCCGTACACGTCGATCACGTCGAGCAGCGCGTCGCGGACCCGGCGGCTGAAGGCGGGCTCGTGGTACGCCGCGTCCTCGAAGTAGGTCACCGCCCCGGGCGGCAGTCGCCGCATGTGCGTGCGCAGCTCGGCGAGCCGCCGGACGAGTTCCTCCTCGTCCCGCATGGCGTTGAAGCCCGAGACGAGGAACACGTCCGCCCTGCCGAGCCGGTCGCCCAGGTCGTCGGTGAGCAGCATCGCGCTGTTGGCCGGGTCGTTGACGTAGATCAGCCGGTTCGGGAACGGCGCGGTGATGTCGAGGTCGCCGACGTGGACGCGCAGGCCCTGGTGGTACTGGACGATCAGGTGGGGGTGGTAGGTGTCCTCGACGCCGCTGGAGACGTACTCGCCGTCCGGCGGCAGGAGCCGCCGGACGGTGTCGTTGACGCTGACCAGGTGAAGCGTCGAGGGCACGCCCAGCCGGCTCAGCAGTATCCCGGCCCGCACCGAGGTGCCGCCCAGGGTCGTCCGGTGCGGGAACCGGCCGGCGAAGGTCCCCAGCGCCGGGGCGGAGGCGACGAAGTGCTCGCCGCCCCCGCCCCGGGCGACGTAGCCGAGAATGGACACCACGAGGTCCCGCTCGCTGGTCACCACGGGCGGCGACGTCAGTTCCGCGGCGACGATGTCGTGGTCGACGACCAACTGTTCCAGGACGTCGGCGGTGAGCGTCAACTCGTGGTCGACGCACCCGCCGAGGCCCAGGACTACCCGGGATGCGTCGGCCATGTCAGTAGAGCGCCCCCTTGCCGGTGGCGCCGAACAGGTCGATCTTGTGCGCGGCGACCACCTTCATGGCCTCGACGCAGGCGGGCTGGATGGCGTTGGGCTCGCGCACCTTCGGGTCGTTGCCCAGCACCTCCCGCATCTTGTTGTGGTAGGCGACCTTGATGTCGGTCGAGATGTTGATCTTGTTGATGCCGATCCGCGCGGCCTCGCTGATCTCGTCGTCCGGGTTGTTGGAGCCGCCGTGCAGCACCAGCGGGATCCGCACCCGGCTCTTGATCTCCTTGAGCAGGTCGAGCTTCAGCTCCGGCAACAGGTGCGCCGGGTAGAAGCCGTGAAACGTGCCGATCGCGACGGCGAGGCTGTCCACGCCGGTGGCCTCGACGAACGTGACCGCGTCGTCGGGGTCGGTGTAGATGATCTCGGCGGCACCCGCCTCGGCGTAGCTGTCGTTGGCCCCGATCGTGCCGAGCTCGGCCTCCACCGACAGGCCGAGAGCGTGCGCGGAATCGGTGACCTTCTTGGAGATGGCGAGGTTCTCGTCGAACGGCTTCAGCGAGCCGTCGATCATAACGGACGTGAAGCCGTACTGGATGGCCTGGAGCATCTGCTCGTAGGTCGCGCCGTGGTCCCAGTGGATCGCGATCGGGACGCTCGCGTTGTGCGCGCGCTCGACGATGCCGGTGATCATCTCGCGGCCGATGTGCCGCACCTCGTCGGGGTGGATCCCGACGATCAGGGGAGCGTTCTTCTCCTCGCTGATGTCCACGATGCCGCGGAACATCGCCCAGTCGCTGATGTTGAACGCGGGCACGGCGAAGCTGTGCTCGTTGGCGACGTCCAGGATCGCCTTGCCGGTCGTCAGCATGTCGGTGTTTCTCCTTTTGCGGAAGGGTGGGTCAGGCCTTGACGGCGCCGGCGGTGAGCCCACCGATGAACCGGCGCTGGAAAAGAAGGAAGAGCACGAGAACGGGAATGGAGCCGAGGATGCTCATCGCCATCATCTGGTTCCACTCGTACGAGTGCTGGCCCATGAGCAGTTGGATGCCGATGGGCACCGTGCGCATGTCGTTGGTCCGGGTCAGCGTGAGCGCGAACAGGTACTCGTTCCACGAGAGCATGAACGTGTAGACCCCGACCGCGATGAGGCCGGGCACCGAGATCGGCACCAGGATTCGCCACAGCGCGGTCCAGCCGCTGCCGCCGTCGACCTTGACCGACTCGTCCAGCTCCCGGGGCAGCGTGTTCAGGTACGCGGTGGTCATGATGATCGCGTACGGGAGGGTGAACACCATGTGGGTGAGGATCAGGCCGGAATAGGTGTTGTAAAGGCCGAGCGCGACGACGAGCCCGAAGTACGGAATGACGAGCGTGATCGGCGGCACCGCCTGGACGCTGACGATCATGGCGTTGATGGTGCGCTGGAACGGGAAGGTGAAGCGGCTGAACGCGTACCCGGCCAGGATGGCCACCAGGAGCGTCAGGACGGTCACCGCGAAGGCGACGAGGTAGCTGTTGAGGAAGAACCGGAGCTGCTCGCCGTTGCCGAGGATCTCGCGGTAGGCGTCGAGCGAGAAACTCTCGGTGACCAGGCGGGGCGGGTTCTGGAAGACCTCCCCGTTGCTCTTGAACGAGGTGGAGAGCATCCACAGCACCGGCAGCACGGCGAACAGCGCGCCGAGGAGGAGCCCGGTGACGACCCCGGCCTTCGCGAGGGTGTGCCGCCGCTTGACGCCTGCCATCTCACCGCTCCCTTTGCTGTCGTACGTAGAAGAAGGCCAGGACCATCGTCAGCAGCAGCACGATCACGGCGGCGGCGGAGGCGGTCGCGAACTCGTACTCGCTGAAGGCCTGCTTGTAGGTGTAGGTGCTCAGCATCTCGGTGGTGTTCAGCGGCCCGCCGCCGGTCATCATCCAGATCAGCGCGAACTGCTGGGAGGTCCAGATCAGGTCGAGCACCGCCATGCTGACGATCACCGGCCGTAGCTGCGGGAGCGTCACGTTGAGGAAGCGCCGCCACGGGCTCGCCCCGTCCACGGCGGCGGCCTCGTACAGGTCGGCAGAGATGCCCTGCAACCCGGCGAGCAGGCTGATCATGAAGAACGGGTAGCCGGACCAGATGTTGACGAAGGTGACCGCCCAGAGCGCCTTGCCCGGGTCGCCGAGCCAGTTCACGCCCTCCTCGATGAGGCCCAGCGAGTGCAGCACGTAGTTGACCACGCCGGCCGGGTCGAGCAGCAGCCGCCAGATGACGGCGATCACCGCGATCGTGAACAGCCAGGGCAGGATGTAGACGATCCGGAAGATGGCCTTCGTGACCCCGCTCAACAACTGCGTGTTGAGCATCATCGCGAAGGCGAGGCCGAGGACCAGGTGGGCCGCGGTGCTGACCGAGATGAAGACGGCGGTGTTCTTCAGCGCGGCCAGGAAGTCCAGGTCGGTGAGCACCTTGGTGTAGTTGGCGAACCCGACGAACACCGGGTTCTCCTGGACGATCACGTTGTCGCGGAACGAGTAGCTGATCACCATGACGATGGGGATCACCATCAGCACCACGATCAGCAGGATCGTGGGGGACAGGTAGGCGTACGGGACCAGGCGCCGGGCCGGGCTGGAGCGGGTCCGGCCGGGGGCGGCCCGCTCGGCCGGTGCCGCGCTCTCCGGCGCGTTCACGGGCTCGACTTGGGCGGATGTCATCGCTGTCTCCTTGGTCGGGCGCCGCGCCGGTGGCCCGGCGCGGCGCCCTGGCGGACTAACCGATCACCGAGGACCAGGACTGCTGCGACTTGGTCAGGGCTTCGTCGACGCTCTGCTTGCCGGTCAGCACGAGCTGGAGCTGCTCGTCGAAGCTGCGCATCAGGTCCTCGGCCTTGGGTAGGCCGACGAACTCGTTGGCCGGGTAGCCCTGCTTGTAGATGTCGAAGGCGGTCTTGAACAGCGGGTCGCTGTTGCCGAAGTCGGGCTGCGCGTTCTTGTTGCCGGGGAAGCCGTTCGCGATCGTGCTGAGCTTCGCGTTGGTCTCCTGGCTCATCAGGTAGGACACGAACTTGAACGCCTCGGCCTTGTGTTTGGTCGAGTTGGAGATGCCGATGCCCCACGACGCGTACGGGATGCCCCGCTTGCCGGTGTAGCCGTCCTCGGCCGGCAGGGCCGCCACCTCGAAGTTCAGGTCCGGCTTGTTCTTCTTGATCAGGTTGATGTGCGCGAGCGAGTCGATCATCATGCCGACCTGGCCGTTGGTGAACTTCTCGACCTTGTCCTGCTCTTTCATGGTGAGCGAGCCGGGGGCGATGACGCCCGCGTCGTTCAGGCTCTTGACGAACTCGACGGTGCTCTTGACCTGCGGGCTGGTCAGGTTCGGCTTGCCGTCGGTCAGCATGCTGCCGCCGGAGGCCCAGAGCCAGGACATGACGTCGTTCTGGATGCCGTTGGGGACGGCGGTGTCGAGTGGGAGCGCCCAGCCCTTGACGTTGTCGCCGGTCGCGCTGACCTTCTTGGCCGCGTCCAGGAACTGGGTGCGCGTGGTGGGCACGTTTGCGACGCCCGCCTTGGTGAGCAGGTCCTTGTTGACGAAGAGCGGGTAGACGAAGTTGACCACCGGGATCATGTAGGTCTTGCCGTCGCGCTGAATCTGGCTGGCGAGCTGGCTGGCGTCGTAGTTCGAGTCGGCCATCAGCTTGGACAGATCGGTGATCGCGCCCTGCTTGGCGAAGTCGTTGACCCAGGCCCCGTCGAGGCCGACCACGTCGGGCAGCGTCTTGGACGCCGCGGCGGTGACCAACTGCTGCTTGGTCGAGGCGTAGGGCGCGCTCAGCAGCTTGATCTTGATGTTCGGGTTCTGCGCCGTGAAGTCATCGATGATTTTGTTGAAGTCCCCGGCCGGGAGTTCCGCTCCCCACCACTGGGCGAACTCCAGCGTCACGGTGCCGTCCGCCGCGACGTCGCCCGAGTCGCCCGAGCCGCACGCCGCGACGGCGGCCAGCGTCGCGGCCACCGTCGCCGCCCCTATCAGTCGCTTGAGCCGGAGAGTGCGAGTCGTCATGGCGAGCTCCTTCTATATCTAGATCTCTCTGTTCTGTGCTGTGTTGGCGGTCACGTTAGCAGCGTGTTACGGATGTAAACAAGAGAAGAACGGCAGAGAACTGCGGACTGTGGCATAGTGCTGTGCGAGGTGACGGGTGAAGATGGTCGGTCGACCTGGTCGGGGTCGTGGGTTCGTCGCTGGGGGCAGGTGTGGCGGCGTCTGCCTGTCCTGGCCTGCCTTTGCTGTTCCGTGCGGTGATGTGCGTGACTGAAGCGCGTCCGTGGCATACTGCCGCATTGATGAAGGGGGATCAGTGAGCGAGGACAGGGACGAGCGGCAGCGCCATCTGCCTGCCGGGCGCAAGGCCCAGCTTGCCGCGTACGTCGCCGACGTCGGTCAGGTCACGGTGGGCGAGTTGGCCGAGCGCTTCGGCGTCTCCATCGACACTGTGCGACGCGACCTGGACCAGCTCAGCGCCGAGGGCGTCCTCGTGCGCACGTACGGCGGCGCCGTCAGCCTGGCCACTATCTCCCGCACCGACCGCGCCGTCGACCAGCGGCTCACCATTCAGGAGCAGGAGAAGGAAAAGATTGCGGCGTTGGCTGCGGCACTGGTCCAGGACGGCTCGACCATCATGATCAACGGTGGGACGACAACCCTCGCGCTCGCCCGTAACCTGCGCCAGCATCGCGACCTCACGGTGGCGACGAACAACCTGCTGGTACCCGGCGCGCTGCCGTCGACGGCCATCCGCGACATCTACATCTTCGGCGGCGCGGTGCGCTCGCTCACGCTGGCCACGATCGGCCCGGTCAGCTTCCGCGCCAACACCGGCGCGGAGCTGGACATCAGCTGCGACCTGGCGCTGATCGGCGTCGGTGCGGTCTCCGCGGACGCCGGCTACACGACGAGCAACCTCGCCGAAGCCGCGATGATGCAGGAGATGCTCTCGCGCGCGGCCCGCGTGGCGATCCTCGCCGACTCGTCCAAGTTCGGCCGCCGGTTGTTCGCCCAGGTGTCGGAGCTCGGCGCCGCTGACTACCTGGTCACCGACGCGATGCCGCCGCCCGACCTGAGGGACGCCCTCGCCGCGAGCGAGGTGCAACTGATCACCCCGGCGGCCACACCGCGACCGCGCGAGGCCAGAAGCTAGGCCGAAGGCCGTGAGGTTCGCGCCTGGCTCCCCCAGCCGCAGGGCTGAGCCGGAGCAGGGGAAGTCCCGGCTGCACATCGACGCCGACGCCACCGACCGGGATCAGGACGCCGAGCGCGAACGCCTGTTGACGCTCGGCGTGCGCCCGGCGGACATCGGCCAGACAGGACAGGGGCAGCGGCATGTCCTGGCCGACCCCGAAGGCGACGAGTTCTGCCTGCGCAAGGCCCGGCTCAACCCGCTCTGACCGGCCGGCGCGCCGGCGCCGCCGACCCGGGCCGGCAGATGGGCGGAGCCCTAGCCCCAGGGCAAGCGCGACCGTTCGTCCCAGTACCGGACGCTGGGTACGGCCATGTCCTCGGGCCGGGCGGGATCGCCGCTGACCCTCTCGGCCCGCAGGTTCGAGGCCAACTGGTCGACGGTCGCGGCCCCGGAGAGCACCATGGTCGCCCAGGGCTGGCGCAGCGCCGCCGCGAGCGCGGCGGCGTCGCCGGGGGCGTGCGCACCCACGGCGAGACGGCCGTTGGCGAGCGCCTCCTTCACGATGACCAGGCACCCCGCCTCGTGCGCCTCGGCGAGCGCCGGCCCGGCGCTGGGCTCCAGGAGATTCCAGGTGGCCTGCACGCTGCGGAACAGCGGCCGTCCGTCGACCCGTACGTCGAGTGCCGCCCGGATCGTTTCGGCCTGCGACGGGCCGCTGGTCGAAAGCCCGGTCACCGTGCCCCGCGCGGCGAGATCGGCGAGCCGCCGGTGCAGCTCCGCGTCGCGCAGCGCGGGACTGTCCACGGTGACCGAATGGACCTGGTACAGGTCGACGCGGTCGCCGAGCAGCGCCCGCGTCTCGCCGAGCTGCCGCTCGAACGTGGCGACGCCGTGGTCCTTGACCTCGTGCACCTCGGCATCCATCCGCCACCCGGCGGTGTAGGTGTAGCCCCACTTGCTGCCGACGACGACGTCGTGGGCGTCCGGCCGGGCGTGCAGCCACTGGGCGAGGAACTCCTCGGCCCGGCCGTAGGAGCGGGCGACGTCGACGTACCGGATGCCGGCCGCGTACGCGCGATCGAGCAGCTCGTGGGCGCGGGCGCGCATGGCCTCGACCGTGCGGTCGGCCGGCAGGTCCGTGGCGCGGCCGAGATTGATGTAGCCCGGCCGACCCACGGCCGCCAGCCCCAGCCCGATCCGCGAGGCTCCGGCCAGCCGGTCGACGATGTCCACGATCCCATCTAACACCCCCGGCCGCCGGGCGGGGACGGCGCGGATGCCAGGTGTGCGGAAACGCGGTTGATCGCCCGCGACCCCCAGCCCATGCTGCCGGGAGCCGGAACCACACCGGCCGTATCGGAGGTGAGATGGTGAGCAGTCCGCAGAACGGCCACGTCGCGATCGTCACGGGAGCAAACCACGGAATCGGCGCGGCGATCGCCCAGGGGCTCGCCCGGACCGGCTGCGCGGTGCTCTGCGCGTACTGGCGGGTGCACGACCCGGCCGGCCGCGGCCTGCCCGACGAGTACCGCCGCAGCCGGGCCCGCGACGCCGATCCGGTGGTGTCGGCGATCCGTCAGGCGGGCGGCCGGGCGGTCGCCGTCGAGCAGGACCTGCGGGTCCCGGAGGCCGCCGGCCTCCTTTTCGACGCGGCCGAGGAGGCGTTCGGGCCGGTCGACATCCTGGTCAACAATGCCACCGGCTGGGTCGCGGACACCTTCACCCCGGCCTCGACCGACCGGCACGGGCGGGCGCTGCAACCGGTCACCGCGGCGTCCTGGTCGCAGCAGTTCACCGTCGACGCGATGGCTCCGGCGCTGCTGATCGGCGAGTTCGCCCGCCGGCACGCGGCGCGCGGCGCGCGCTGGGGACGGATCGTCGGGCTGACCTCCGGCAGCAGCGGCGGTTTCCCGGAGGAGGTTTCCTACGGCGCGGCCAAGGCCGCGCAGGAGAACTACACGATGTCCGCGGCGGCGGAGCTGGCCCCGTTCGGGATCACCGCGAACATGGTCCACCCGCCGGTGACCGACACCGGCTGGGTCACCGACTCCGTCCGGCAGTACGTCGCGGACAGCGGCACCCACCTGGCCACCCCGGAACAGGTCGCCGAGGTGATCTGCCATCTCGCCTCCGACGCCGCCGCCCTGATCAGCGGCAACCGCATCCACCTGCGGTGACCTCGTGGCGCGGTACGGGTCCCCACGGCGGGATCATCCGTGAGAGCCTGGCCGCACCTCGTCCTCTTCCCCCGACCGGAGGCACCCGCCATGCACCCGCATCCCGTCCGACGCGGGCTGGCCGCGCTCGTCGCGCCCGTCGCGTTCGTCGCGGTCTCCACAGGTGCCGCTGTGGCCGCCGCACCTGCCGAGGACGTCACGCTCTACGCCAACAGCGTGACCGTCGCGCCCGGCGGCCCGCAGAAGTGGGTCTCGCTCCGCTCGCTGCCCGACCGGCCCTTCGGCACGTACACGGTGCGGGTGGACCGCAGCGAGGTCGCCGCGTTCGCCGAGGTCGAGGAGGGCGACGACCGGGGTTCGTGTACGACGGCGGGCGAGATCCTCACCTGCGCGATGACCGACGACGGCGAGGATTCGAGCCTGCTCAGCCTGGCCGTGACGGCGCGGGCGGGCGCGGCGGCGGGCCAGCGGGGCACCCTGGCGTTCACGGTCACCGCGCCCGGCGTGGGCACCGCGACCTACCGCTCCACCGTCACCACCGGCGAGGGGGTCGACCTCGCCGTCGAGCGGCAACTCCCGCTCGACGGCAGGCCCGGTGCCCGGGTCGACGTCCCGCTGACGGTGACCAACCGGGGCACGAAGACCGTGCACGGCCTGGTGCTGTACCTGTCCGGCTCCTACGGGTTCACCCCGTCGAAGCGGTACGAGAACTGCGAGTACACCGACCCGGCCCTCGACGACAGCAGCTTCGCCTGCACCTTCGACGATTCGCTGGCACCCGGGGCGACGGTCCGGGTGGACCCCACGTTCGGCGGGACCATCCCGGCCGACGCCTGGGCGCCGAACCTGCACTACAGCTTCGCCCTGTGGTTCACCCCGGCCGACTGGGAGGAGTTCCGTGCCCAGTACTCGCCGGCCGAGCCGTTGGGCCGCAGGGGCACCGACGCGGCCCTGACGCTGGTGTCGGCCGGCGGTGCGCAACAGGCCCGGGCGCTCGATCAGACCGACACCAACCCGGTGGACAACGAAACCCGGGTCACGCTGACCGTCGCCGGTGACCAGCGCGGCGACGCCGCCGCGCAGGGCGCCACCGTCACCGGTGCGGTCGGGGCCACCGTGCCGCTGACCGTCGGCTACCGCAACAACGGCCCGGCGCGCATCGGGCCCAACGGCCAGCGGGGCCTCAACATCGCCACCATGGTGACGCTGCCGGAGGGTGTCACCGCCGTGACGGTGTCGAAGTCCTGCGTCGACCCGGACGAGGACGAGTGGAAGCCGGGCAAGCCCGGCGCGCGGGTCTACGAGTGCTCTGCCCGTGGCACGATCCCCCGGGGCGAGCGGGTGGCGTTCGACTTCACGCTGCGGGTCGACCGGGCCGGCAGTCAGACCGGAACGGTGAAGCTGCACACCTTCGACGGCGACGGCCCGGTCAAGGACCTGGACCCGGCCAACGACACCGCGAAGATCACGGTCAAGCAGGCCGGCGGCACCGGCGGCGGTGACGGCGGGTCGCTGCCGATCACCGGTGCCCCCACCGGCCTGCTCGCCGGTCTCGGTGGCCTGTTGGTCGCCGCCGGCGCGGGCGGCTACCTGCTGGCCCGCCGTCGTCGCACCCGTTTCGCCGCCTGATCCGGCGGCACCACCTCGACCTGTGCCATATCAGGTGGGCGCTGCGTGCCGTAGCGCCCACCTGATATAGATTGACTAGTTTCAATGCATGTGGGAGTCTGCCAGGCAGGGCCGCAGCGGGAGCCACCCAATCAGGCGCGGGAGCGGGCAACTCCCGGCTGTCCGGGTGTCGTCGTCCGACTCTCCCTGGAGGGCTCCGTGTCCACACTTGTCCGACCACGTCGCATTCCCCTCGTGGCGTGGCTACTCGCCGTCGGTGCGGCCGCCGTGCTGCTGCTGACCACCGCCCTGGCCAACCCGGCCGCCGCCCACGGCTCCACCGTCGACCCCGCGTCCCGCAACTACGGCTGCTGGGCCCGCTGGGGCGCCGACTTCCAGAACCCGGCCATGGCCACCGAGGACCCGATGTGCTGGCAGGCCTGGCAGTACAACAGCTCGGCCATGTGGAACTGGAACGGCCTGTACCGCGAGGGCGTCGCCGGCAACCACCAGGCCGCCATCCCCGACGGCCAGCTGTGCAGCGCGGGCCGCACCGGCGACGGCCGGTACAACTCGCTCGACGCGGTCGGCGCGTGGAAGACCACCAACGTCGCCAACAGCTTCCGGGTCAAGCTCTGGGACCAGGCCAGTCACGGCGCCGACTACATCCGGGTGTACGTGACCAAGCAGGGCTTCGACGCCCTGACAAAGCCGCTGGCCTGGGGTGACCTGGAGCTGGTCGGCCAGATCGGCAACACCCCGGCGTCGCAGTGGCCGACCAAGGAGAGCCAGGGGGTGTCGATCCAGATCCCGGCCAACGCGCCGGGGCGCACCGGCCGGCACATCGTCTACACCATCTGGCAGGCCAGCCACTCGGACCAGTCCTACTACCTGTGCAGCGACGTGAACTTCGGCGGCACGACCACCCCGCCGCCGACCACGCCGCCCCCGACCACGC
>NZ_SMKJ01000149.1:0-16514 GCF_004348615.1 Micromonospora sp. KC207 | reverse complement strand
GTCGGCCAGCTCGAACAACGCATCCTCACGAGCGGTCAGACAACGGTGGAACTCACGCCGGAACGCGGCCAGCCGCCCCACCTCACCGATCGACCCGGCATCGTGCACACTGATCACCAGACAGCCCTTGGTTCTTGATCTTCTTCCCTAGACACGAGGAATGATCGATCAAGGGCTGTCCCCATGATCAGCCGGGGTCGATGCCGCCGCCCAGCAGGTTAAGGATCAAGCTAGTGGTCACCCGGGTAGCGCTGCCGTCCGCGCACAACAGCGCGTAGCGATGCTCTTGATCAACCTTCGAGAGCGCCCATCACGGGCAGGCCGCACACGCTCCAGTGGACCCAACCGCAGTGGGCTTCACCAATCGGTGACATACCGTTGTCCGCTTGAGGCCTTCGAGACTCTCAGTCGTTTAAGAGGGGAGGACCCATTCCCACTCTGGCAAGGGAGGCGGAGGTGCAGACAGCGCGGGCACGCCTGGTACTGCTTTTCGCGTCGACGGCGCTGCCGGCCGCGGCCGAGGCAGCGGCGATGCACGCGGTCGGCTTCCTGAGAACCCGAGCCATTGCGCCGCAGTTCAGCGCCGTGTGGCCGTACAGCATGTTCCACGACCTGCGCTGGGTGCTGGTTTACCACAACAGTTGGTTCAGCCTCGGTACGAAACTCCTCGCCGCGGTCGTCGTACATGGGCTGCTCTGCGCCGTGTACGTCGCGCTCGCCTGGCCCATGGAGATTCCACGGCCGCCGCTGCGCCGCCTGGCCGGGCGCAGCCTGGTCTTCGCCGCGTTCATCGCCCTGCTTCTCCTGCCCTGGGCGACCATCGCGGTGGCCACCGCCCAGTTCGCGCTGGCCTGGATCCTGCTCCTGGAACTGGTGCCGTTGCTGGTCCTGGCTCCGCTCGTCGCGCGTGGCGGGGTCGTGAGCGACTGGTGGCGTGGCCTGCCGACGCTTCGCCTGGCCGGTTGGTCGCTGCTCACCTTCGTAGCCCTCACCATCGGCGGCGCCCTCGTGGCCGCCACTCCTGGATGGTTCGCGGTGGCTACAGCGGGCGCGATGGGGGCGGTCAACGGGCTGATCTGGCTGGGGCTGGTCCGGGACGCCCTGCGCCAGAAGCCGGTGCTTTACCGACTGGCGCCGGTCGCCCCGATCGTCGCCGTCCTAACCGTTGCTAGCGTGTATGCGGTCGATCTCGTCGCGGTGCGGCTGATCAGCACGGGCCCTCAATCCGCTCCGTCGACCACTGTCCTCCCCCCGGTACCCCAAGCCGTGATCTACCTTGCCGGTTTCAACTCCACCTACCCAGGCGACCCGGCCCCACCGGCCGGACCGGTGTGGCGCTTCTCCTACCGAGGCACCAACGCCGACGGCCGGGCCCGCCCATACGCGCCCAGCGACACCCATCAGTCGATCGTCGACAGTGCGCGGCTCCTTGCCGAGCAGGTGGACCGGGTGCATGCTGTAACCGGCCGGCCGGTTGCGCTGATCGGGGAGAGCGCAGGAGCGATGATCGTCCGCTTCTACCTCGCCCGGTTACGACATCCGGCGGTGACGAGCGCCGTCCTCAGCGACCCGTTGGTCCGGGCCGGCCGCACCTACTATCCGCCACCCGGTGCCGACAGCGGATGGGGAATCGGGACCGGCTGGCTGCTGCGCGGGCTCCTCGTAGTGCCCGGCGGACCCTTGCCCGATGACGTCGACCAACCGTTCCTGCGTTCGCTGCTGGACAACGCGCCACTCTTCCGCAACGAGTTGCTCTGTCCGGTGCCTGGCGTAAGGATGATGGCCTTCCTGCCGACCATCGACACGTTGGCCCTCCCGCCTCCGGGCCTTCCGGACATCCCCCTGATCGAGGTGGGGGCCATCCATGCGCCGTTGATCAACCGGCCGGCCGTACAGAAGATCATCGGTGCCTTCCTCAACGGCGAACTGGGCATCACTCCCGAGAGACGCCACTACCGGGGCAGGTTGGCTTTTTTCGTGGCATGGCAGGCTCCCGCCCTGCCAATCAGGTTGAACCCGGTCTGGCGGACGCAGACCGACACCGATGTCCTGTTCCAGAGGGTCGGCTGTCCTGCCTGACCGGGCCTTCGATCGCTGGCCTGTCAGGGGCGAGGCCGTCGGCGTCGCAGTCGGTCTCGGCCAGGTTGAAGATCAAGCTAAGGGCGGGCGCCGACCACCCGGCGGCGGACTTTTTCCAGCACCGGCCCGGGCAGGTCGGTGGCAGCGAGCAGCCGGGGCAGCAGCTCGGGCTGCAGGTTCATCGCCCGGAACACCTCCCCGATGGTGACCCCGTGCGCGGGCCGGTAGACCACCTCGACTGGGTCACCGGTGCCGATCTCACCTTCCTGGAGCACCCGCAGGTAGGCCCCGGGCAGCGCCCGCTCGGTGAAGCGCCGGACGACAACCCGTCGCTGGGTACCGGCGCGTACGCGCTGGACCAGTCCTGGCACATCGCGTTCCTGTTCGTCAGCGCGGTCGTCATCGCACTCTGAGCCCCCGGCACGACGAAGCCCTCCGTTTGAAGCCGAGCGGAGGGCTTCGTCGTCGTTCAGAACGGGATGATCGGGCCGCCGCCGGCGAGTCCGGCGTACAGGCCGGGCTGCCCGGTGAGCACGTTGCAGCCGTTGTCGACGGCGGCGAGCAGCGCGCTGGCCGCGTCCAGGCGGCCGACGGTGTCGTAGACGAACGCGAGTGCCCGCCAGCTGACCGGATCGACGGTGAGCACCGCGGCGGCCGGGTGGTTGACGAGCAGATCGAGCCGATCGGTGTCGGCGACGGCCCGGGACGCTTCCGCTAGGCACATCACCGGCACCCCGAAGTGGCAGTCCTCGTCGGCGACCTCGGCGATCACCTCGCCCACGTCGATGCTCGCTGGGTGAAGGCGACGATCGCGGAGGTGTCGAGGATGACCCGGATCGGGCGGTCGTTCACGCGGCGCGCGCGGGGAGGCCGATCTGGGCGCGCAGTTCAGCGTCCAGCTCCGGTGTCCAGCGGCGCTGGGCCTCGTCGAGCTTCCGCCGGGCGCGGGCCTTGCCCTGATCGTCGACGACGATGCCGGCGGCGGCGAGGATCTCCTCGCTGCGGGCGCCGGTGTCGGGGCTGCTGTGGGCCATGCTCGGAGGATACCCCTGGCCTGGCCGGCGCCTGAGCATCAAGAGGTTCCGGGCGATCCGTTCTGTCGCGCGAACATCCTCAACGCCTCCACCCTGCCCGTCTACGAGGTATGGGTTTTGGTTCCGCCCAGATGGGGGGCGGAGCTTCAGGGCCGACGAACCCATCCGGGTGATACCTCCACACCAGGGGCAGGTTGCAGTTCCTCTGCCAGAGTGGGTCCACGGCACAGAACTGCCGTCGGCGCTCGACGTCAGCATGACGTTCCGCGACTCGGCAGGGCGGTACTGGATGCGCGATGAACAGGGCTTTCTTTTCGAGAAGATCGCCCCTCTGCTGCGGCGCCCCGCATGAGCGCGTTACGCCGGGCGCTCCGCCGGGCGCTCCGAGGTGGGGTGCCGAGGTGATTATGGGCAGCGGTGGGTCAGCCGGTGGCGCGGCAGGCGGCGTCGACGCGGTGCACCGGGCGGACCCGCCGCCCCAGCCCCTCCAGCAGCGAGTCCTCCACGTGGAAGTCGCGCACCCGCAGCCGGTGCCGGGGCAGTTCCTCCTCGCTCGGGCAGAGCACCTGCGCCTTCACCTGGTCGGTCGGCACGTACCGGACGCCGCCCTGCTCCTGGAGCAGCACCATGTTCACGTCGTCGACGACCACCACGTGACCGCGTACGTCCTCCGTGGCGTTCGGCGCGGTCTGCACGGTGGTGACCGTCAGCGGCAGCACCGGCGTGCTGATCACCGGCAGCGCCGCCCAGACCAGCATTGCCAGCACGGCGGCCTCGGTGACCGAGGCCAGCGGCCGGATCACCGCCCCCGGCAGCGGACCGGCGATGCTGAGCGCGAGCACCGGCGGAACGCCGAACAGCGCCATGACCAGCAGCTCCCCCTGTCGCCAGGCGTCCAGCAGGGTCGGTGCGAGCAGGAACAGGTACCCGCCGAGCAGCGCCGCGACGATCAGCACCCGCGCCACGGCCAGTTCGTGCAGCTGCTCCGGGCGGAGCTGGAACGCGGCGGCGAACGCGGGCAGCAGCAACGGCAGGTAGAGAATCTGCCAGGTGACCAGGGCGAGCAGGAAGCTGGCCAGCACGAACCAGGTCGGAGTGAGATCCGCCCAGCGGGCGAAGAGGGGGCGGCGGTAACCGGGCAGCCGGTCCACGCTGACCCCGAGCACCGCGCCGAGGGCGAAGACCGCGACCAGCCCGGTGGCGAGCAGCCGGGCCGCCGTGGTGAGGAACCCGGCGAGCAGGTTCACCGGCCCGACGTTGGCGACCAGCAGCAGGGTGGTCTGGAGTTCACCCCCGGCCTCCACGCCGAGCCGGAGCACCGAGAAGACGGCGGGCACGGCCACCACGACCGCCCAGAAGGACTGGCTGGCCCGGGCCTGGCGGGCGTCCGGATCGCGCCCACCGGCGGGCCGGGGCGGCAAGCCGGCGTCCACGTCGCTGCCATCGGTGGCCGCCGGCGCGGTCATGTGCGGGGCGCCTTGTCGTCGAAGTCCACCAGCTCGGGGACGTTCAGCGTCGGCGGCTGGACCTTCGGCACCCTCAGCCAGGGCCCGAGGGTGCGGTGGTACGCGGTGAGCCAGGGGCTGGTCTGCCCGCGGCGCCCCTGCTGGTAGCTCTTGTCGAGGAAGAACGCGACCAGGTCGCGCAGCGCGGGGTCGCTGATCGGCACGCCGACGCCGATCTGCTCGCTGGTGCCGAAGGGCATGTCGACGATCACGAAGTCCTTCGGGTGCTTGGAGAGAAAGCCCGCGAGAATCGTCTCGTCGGAACTGACCGCGTCGTAGCGTCCCGCGAGAATGCCGTCGACGCAGTCGCCGACCTCCTTGACCACGAACACCCTGATCTGGTGCTTGCCCAGCTCGGCCTCGGTGGTCGAGCCGCCGCTGGTACAGACCTTGTAGCGGGGATCGCGCAGGTCCTCGATGGTGCGGATGCGGTCCTTCAGCCGGGTCGGAACCATCGCCTCCTGGGTCGTCACCAGGTACGGCCCGGCGAAGCTCACCAGCTTCGCGCGCTCCTCGGTCATCGAGAAGGTGGCGACCACCAGGTCGGCGTCCCCGCCCTGGAGGGCGGGGACGCGGTCCTCCGTGGACACCGGCACCCACTCGATCCGCCTGTCACCCTCGTAGCCGAGCTGGGCGGCGATGTACCGGGCGATCTCGATGTCGAAACCGCTGTACGTGCCGCCGTGCAGCTCGCCCACCAGCGGGCCGGTGGTGGACACGCCGATCTTCAGCGTCGGCTGGCCGTAGATGTGCGTCTCGCGGAGCTTGTCGTTGACGGAGGGGATGCGCGGCTCCTGCCGGCTGTCACAGCCGGCGGCTGCCGCGAGGGTCAGGGTCAACGCGGCCGCCAGGGTGGTGGCGACGGAGCGAACCCGGGACCGGGTGAGGAACTGGTTCATCGGCGACCTCGCTGACCCGTTCACCTGCGGGACCACGAGAGTAGCCGAGCGGGTCCATTTGCGTGGTTGCCCGCCACCTGCGGGCCCGGGGTGCGGCGGGCGACCGGTCACCCGCCGCACCCCGGGTGTCCTCAGCGGACGGTCAGCGTGCCGACCGCCGGCAGCGGGGCGACCACCGGGGGCAGCCGCTTCGGCTCGCCCCGGGCCGGCGCGGCCCGCCGGACCAGGTCACCCTTGGTGGCGGTCATCCGCTCGCCGGCCGCCGTCGCGGCCGGCTCGGCGAAGGGCTGGACGTCGCCGACGCAGACCGTGCCCTTGGCCGGTAGCGTCCCCTTGACCAGGTACGCGTCGATCGCGCCGGTGACGCACGCCGAGGTGCCGTACGCGGTGTGGCCCCAGTTGTCGCTGCTCAGCAGGCGGCTGTTCGGCAGCAGCGCCGCCGAGGTGACCGCGCCCTGGTAGTTGGTGGCCGGGTCCCAGTAGTTGCCGACCACCAGCACCGGGGCGCTGGTGCGCTTGTCGAACGGCCCGGTGTAGGCGTCGGAGTCGCGTACGGTCCACGTGTTGCGGGCGCACGGCGCGGTGATCCAGGCCCAGAGCCGGCCGAAGTACGGGGTCCGCGCGTCCTGCTTCGCGGCCAGCGCCGGCCAGGAGGCGGCGTCCTTCGGGTGGTACGCGTCGGTGCAGTCCACCCCGAGGAAGGTCTCCAGGCCGTTGTCGTACGGGAAGTCGTACGCCCGGCGGGCCTGCTGGCCGGCGGCGGTGGCGGCGCGGTGGGCGAGCGCGGTGCGGGCCTCGGCGCGGCGGGCCGCCGTGGCCGCCGCCGGCGCGGTGAGCACCAGCAGGTCGGCGGTGATCCCGATGATGTCGTCGTAGCCGTACGGCGAGTAGAGCCCGCTCAGCATGGCCCCGACGTAGTCGGCGTAGCTGACGGTGTACGTCTCACCGGTGTCCGGGTCCTCGATCACCAGCGGCTTCTTGCGCAGCCGCTTCGTCACCGTCTCGACGGCGGTGACGGGGTCACCGGCGGCGAGCGCGCAGGCGTCCGGGCCGGCGGACTCGCAGCGCTTCAGGATTTCCCGCAGCGCCTTGTACGCGCCGTCGGCGCTGGCCAGCCGGGTCTCCTGGAGCTGGTTGCGGGCCTTGCCCTGGCCCACCCACGCGTCCGGGTTGAGCACCCCGTCGACGACGATCGCCCGGACCCGGTCGGGGAACATGTTGGCGTAGTACTGCCCGAGCGCGGTGCCGTAGCTGAAGCCGAGGTAGGTGAGCAGCTTGTCGCCGACCGCCCGGCGCAGTACGTCCATGTCCCGGGCCACCTCGGCCGTCGACATCGCACCGGAGAGCGGCTTTCCGGTGCTGGAGCACGCCTTGCCGACCGCCTTGGCCGAGTCGACGTACGCTTTCTCCTCGGCCTTCGTCCACGGGAAGGCGACGTTCAGCCCGGCGTACGCCTTGGTCTGGTCCTTCACCGACGGGAAACACTTGAGGTTCTCGCTGGCCGCGATGCCGCGCGGGTCGACGCCGACGATGTCGAACCGGTCCAGCAGGTCGTCGCCGAGGAAGTACGGCGCGGCGAGGGCCAGGTCCGTGCCGGAGCCGCCGGGGCCGCCCGGGTTGACGAAGAGGCTGCCGATACGGTTCTTCTGGTCGCGGGCCTTGACCCGCAGCACCGCCACCTCGGTGGTGGCGCCCGTCGGCTTGTCGTAGTCGAGCGGGAGCTGCACCGTGGCGCACTCGGCGGTGCCGTAGCAGGCGTACCAGTCGAGCTTCGGTGTGGGCACGCTGTCGACCCGCTTGGCCTCGGCGGGGTCGGTCCGGTCCGAGGTGGCCGGACGACCCCAGCCGGCGGTGGTCGGTGCCGCGCCGGCCGGCGCGACGGCCGCGCCGGCGAGGACGATCCCCGCGATGCCTGCTGCGGTGAGAGGCCAGGTTGTACGTGGCATTCGGATGCCTTCCGGTGGGCAACGGGACGCGTCGAGCAGTCCTCGACCACGTCACTCTAGAAACCGAGTCCACGAGCACCGCCCGGAAAATGCCCAGGAAAGGATCATTCTTTTGATCAATGTAACCAATCTCTCTGCTCCGACGCTGTATCGCCTTCTTCCACGGCGGGCCGGTCGTCCGGCCTGGCGGGTGAGCGCCGGGAGAACCGGCGGCCGGGGCGACGGTTGACAGGTCGGCCGGCTCCGACATCCTTGACGGGTGACCCGAATCCCTCGGCCCGACGTGCCCGTCGTGGCGGTCGCCGCGTCGCTGGCGGCGGTCGCCCTGCTGGCGACGCTGGTCTGGTGGCACCCGCGCAGCATCGTGGCGGTGGTGCTCGCCCTGCTCTGCGTCCTGCTCGTGATGATCGCCGGAGTGTCGGTGACGGAGGTGCGGCACCGCCGCGAGGAGGCCCGCGAACGCGCGGGCGACGAACCGGCGCCGTGGCCGGGGCAGCCGTCCACCCGGCTCAGCTACGTCGACGCCGACACCCTCGACACGCTGGACAGCCGCGACGCCATGCGGGCGGTGCAGCAACGCCGCCAGGGCGCGAGCGGGTTCAGCGACCGCTGAGGGTCGGCTCGTACAGCCCGTCGACGCCACGCCCGGCCAGGCACCGGTACGTCCGGTCCGGGCTGTCCGGCTCCGGCGGCAGCACCTCCAGGTGCCAGCCGCTGGTGTACGCGATCCCGCTGGTCAGCCGGAACGTCACCGGGTTGCACACCTTGCGCACCTGCGGGTCGGCGGTCACCTCGTCGTAGCCCGCGTCGACCAGGGCGGCGGGCAGCTCACCCTCGGCGTAGGCCTCCCAGGTGTGCCGACCATCGCAGGGCAGCCGGGGTGCCTCCGCCCGGGTGCCGCTCACCCGCATCGGCCCGAAGCACTGCAACTCGGCGATGCAGTGCGCGCCCACCGGCAGCTCGGCCGGGCCCGGCGACCCGGAGACGCAGCCCGGCAGCGCCCCCCACCGACTGGCTGTGGTCGTACCGCCCACGGTGACGACGGGCGTGGGCTTCGGCGTGCCCGGCGCGCTCCCGGCGACCCAGGCCCCGGCACTCGCCGAGGCGACCAACGCGAGCGCCCCCGCGCCCCCGAGGAACCAGCGCCGCCGCCACCGGCGACCGGTCGTCGTCGGCACCGTGGGGTGGTCGTCCTCCACCGGGGGGCGCGGGGCGGCGCGGCCCGGCTGGCCGGTGCCGTACAGGCCGCCGGAGGTGGACGGGCTGCCGGTGGCGGTGCCCGGCTGGCCGGTGCCGTAGAGGCCGCCGGACGTGGACGGGCTGCCCGTGTTGGTGCCCGTGGGGCCGCCGGAGGTGGGCCCACCGGAGACGGGGGCACCGCTGACGGGCGCGCTGACCGGGTCGAGCGGCAGGCCGGCGAGCAGGCCGCGCAGCTCCACGGCGGACGGGCGGGCGGCCGGGTCGTTGGCCATGCCGGCCCGGAGCACGTCGACCAGTTCCTCCGGCACTCCGGGCAGCCCGGGTATCGGCTGGTGGAACATCTCCAGCACGGTGACCAGGCTGGGACTGCGCTCGGACTGCCAGCGGGGCGGCCGGCCGTGCATGACGGCGTAGAGGGTGGCGCAGAGGGCGTAGACGTCGACGGCGGGCGACGGCGGGCTGTGGTTGAACATCTCCGGCGGCGCGTACGCCGGGGTGAGCACCTCCAGGGTCACCGTCGGGTCGCGCACCTCGGCCAGCACCGCGAGCCCGAAGTCGGCCAGCACCGCCGGGTTGAAGTGGGAGTGCAGGATGTTCGCCGGCTTGACGTCGCGGTGCAGCACGCCGTTGGCGTGCGAGTGGGCCAACGCGTCGGCGATCTTGACGCCGAGGTCGCGGGTCTCCGCCGGGCCCAGGGGCGAGGTGCGCATCCGTTCCGCGTACGACCCGTCGCAGAGCTCCATGATGAGGTACGGATGCTGGTCGACGGTGACGCCCACGTCGAAGAGGTCCACCACGTGCGGGTGTGACGACATTCTCCCGGCCGCCCGCGCCTCGCGCAGGAACCGGGCCTGGTCCCGCTCGTTGTCCAGGGTGCGGTTCTCCACCTTCACCGCGACCTCGCGGCCCACGGAGATCTGGGTGGCCCGGTAAACGGTCGCGTAGCCGCCTCGGGCAAAGACTTCCAAATCGGTCAGACCGGGCACAATGGGCAGCCGCAGGGCGCCGGGCGGGGTGTCGGTCACTGCTCGAAAATACCTAATCGGTCCGGTGGCTCAGCGGTCCGCGCCCGCAGGCCGGGAGGCGCCGTCCGCCGTCACCGCCGCCTCACCCCGGGTGTCCGCCGGTGCGGTCGCCACGCGGCGGGCGTCGTCCCAACGCAGGGCCACGGCGGTGGCGACCGCGCCCAGCCCCTCCCAGAGCGCCACCGTGAAGAACCGCCCCGGGGCGACTCCGGCAAGCACCACGATGGTGAAGACGGTGAAGGTGACCAGCCGGAAGACCACGGTGAACCGGTAGAAGGCCCGCCACTCGGTGGCCGTGGCCAGCAGGTAGTAGACCCCCATGTTGAACGACGCCATCGCCGCCGCCGTCAGGAACGTGCCGGTGTAGTCGCCGGCGGACCGGCTCTCGGGCACCTCGAAGCCGAGCATCCGCAGCTGCGCCTCCGGCCAGAGCAGCCCGAGGGCGCCCATGAGCAGGGCCAAAACGCCGAAGACCGCGATCGTCCAGCCGGCACTGGAGCGGGGCAGCCTCATCACGTCCTCCCGGGCGCGGCCCGACGGCCCTACAGTGGACCGCTCCTGGAAATGCCACCGTAGCCGTTGGCGCCGACACCCGCATCGGCGGAACCGGCAGAGTCGCCCCGCTCCCGCCGCCGTCCGCTCCCGCCGCCCGCTGGTGAGAAGGGAACCCTCCTCTACCGTAGGCGTTAACAAAAGCCCCTCCTTACCCCCGCAAGCGCACGCGCAGCGCGTCCGCCGCGAGCCGTTCGCTGCGCTGTTCCGTCGCGTACGCCAGGCGCACCGCCTCCTCGGCCCTGGCCAGCGCCTCGATCGGGCGACCGCAGGCGGCCAGCGTCTCGGCCAGCACGCTCACCGCGATCACCTGGCTGCGCACGTCCTCCGCCGGGGCGGCGATCGCCCGGTGCGCCCAGTCCAGCGCCTGCTCGCGCTGGCCGTGGGCGAGCAGCGCGCAGGCGTACCGGGCCATGGTCTGCTGGCGGGAGAACAGCAGCGACGGCGTGTTCGCGGCGGCCGTCGCCACCGGGGCGAGCAGCCCCACAGCGGTCGCCGGGTCACCGGCCGCGAGCCGGGCCGTCGCCAGCAGCACCCGGGGGCCCACCTGGGCGGGAGCCTGCGGGTTGTGCGGCTCGACGGTGGTCAGCACCGCCCGCGCCGACCGCTCGGCGGTCTCGCAGTCGTCGAGGTCCAGCGCCACGAAGCCGCGCAGCGTGCCGGCCATCCCGGTGAGCAGCGGGTGCGAGGTCCGCTCGGCGTACGACATCGCGTCGGCGAGCAGGTCGGCCGCGTGCTCCGGCTCGCCCAGCCCTCGGGCCACCACCCCGCGTACCACCAGCGCGAAGCCGCGCCCCCAGTCGTCGGAGACCTCGGCGAAGTCCCGGTACGCCCGGCGGGCCGCCTGGTCCGCCTCGCCCAGTTCGCCCAGTTCCGCCCCGGCGAACGCCTCGACCGCGCGCAGCGTGCCGACGGCCCACGCCTCGCCCACCCGCTCCCCGAACGGCAGGAAGACCCGTGCCAGCCGGCGGGCCTCGCGCAGCCGGCCGGCGAGCAGCCGGGCGAACGCGGTGGTGCCGCGCAGCCAGGCCCGCCCGTACGGGTCCTTCAGCTCGGCGAAGAGCCGGGCGGCCCGGCCCAGCACCGCGTCGGTGCCGGCGAAGTCACCGCGGGTGGTGGTGACCCAGGCCAGGTTCTGTAGTGACCACGCCTGCCCACGCCGGTCCTGCGACGTCAGGCTGACCTGGTACGACGCCGCGAGCCGGCTGCTGGCCTGCCCGAGCCGGCCGGCGATGAAGTCGGCCATGCCGAGCCGGCGCATCGCCGAAGCACGCAGGTTGGGCAGCTTGCCGGTGGTGGCCACCTGCGACGCCTCCTGCCAACAGGCAACCGCCCGGCCCTGGTCGCCGAGGGTCTGGTGGGCCTGCCCGGCGAGCAGCAGGGCGCTGGCCCGGGTGGCCGCGTCGTCCCCGGCGTTGGCGGCGATCTTCTCGGCGTAGGCGAGTGCGTCGCCGGGCCGGCCGACCTGGAGCAGCGCGCGGGCGTGCACCACCCGGTCGCCGGCCGGCAGCCCGCCCCGGGCCAGCTCGGCGGCGCGTTCGGCGTGCTCGACGGCGGCGGCCGGCTCCCCTGCCTGCAACGACCGGCGGGCGGCCCGGCCCAGCGCGGCCACGCCCAACGGTGCGACGGTGCGGGCCGGCGCGTCCGGGCGCAGCTTGACGGCGTCGGCGAGCGCGGCGGCCCGCTCCACGTGCTCGGCGACGAACCCGTCCCGGGCGGCGTCGGTGAACCCGCCCGGCGCGGCCCGCCCGTCGGGGGCGGCCCAGCGGGCCAGCGCGGCGTGCCGCTCGGCCAGCTCGGCCTTGCTCACCCCGGAGTACGCGGCCTCCCGCATCAACGGGGTGGCGAACGCGTACCCGGTGCGGGTGCGGTGCAGCATCCGGCGCTGCAGCAGTTCCTCGACGGCCCGGTCCAGCTCGACGGTGACCACGGCGGCCGGCCGGCCGTCCCGCCCGGCGCGTTGCTCGCGCAGCGCCTCCAGCGCCCCGGAGGGCACGGTGTCCCCGACGACGGCCGCGTCGCGCAGCACCGACCGGGCGTCCGGCGGCAGCGCGTCGATGCGCGCGGCGAGCACGGCGGCGAGGTCGCGGGAGAGCAGCCTGCTGCCCAGCGAGCCGGGCGCGAGCCGCCAGCCGGAGTTGGCCGGGGCGGAGCGGTCCGCCACGGCCGTGAGCGCACCCCGCTCCATCAGCAGGGTGACCAGCTCGGCGAGGTAGAACGGGTTGCCCTGGGCGGTGGCGAGCAGCCGGTCGGCGTCGGGCTGCGGCAGCTTCCCGCCGCCGAGGTAGCTGGTGAGCAGCCGGGCCGCGTCGGCGCCGCGCAGCGGGGGCAGCGCGTGCACCTCGGCGTCGGCCATCCGGGTCAGCGCACCGGCGGTGCGGACCAGTTCGGGGCGGCCGAGCAGCAGCACCAGCACCGGGCCGGCGATCCGGGACAGGGTCACCCCGAGCGCGCGGATGGTTTCGGCGGTGGCGTCGTGCAGGTCGTCGACGAGCACCACCAGCGGCGCCTCGGCGGCCAGGGCGCTGAGCAGGTCGGCCACCGCGTTGGGCACGGCGTCGGCGTCGGTGTGCTGCTGCGCGCCGCCGCCCCACTCGCCCTGGTCGGTCCCGGCGGGCAGGTCGGCGTACCCGAGCAGGGCCAGCAGTTGGTCGGCGGCGACCGGCGGGGCGTCCTCTCCCAGCCGGCCGAGGCGCTGGTTGAGCCGGCGCAGCCGCTCCTCGACGGCCGGCCGGGTCAGCGCGGTGGCCGTGTCGTTGGGCAGGCCGACGGCGGCACGGACCAGGTCGGCCAGGGGCGCGAGCCGGCGGCGTTCGCCGAACGCGGCGCAGCGCACGGACAGGACTCGGGCGCCGGTGTGCGCGGCGTACCGGCCCGCGCCGACGTCGTAGCCGGCGGCGAGGCGTTCCACCTCGGCGGCGAACCGGGACTTGCCGATGCCCGCCTCGGCGGTCATCAGCAGCACCCGGGGCTCACCCCGGTCGATGACCTCGGCGAGCCGACCGGCGACCCGGCCGATCTCGGTCTCCCGGCCGACGAACGGGGCCTCGTCGCCGAGGCCGGAGCGGGTGCCCGGGGCGTCGAGGAGACCGAGCAGCTCGTACGCCTCGACCGGCTCCCGCTTGCCCTTGAGCCGCAGCGGGCGCAGCGCCCGCCAGGACGCCACGTGCCGGGTGGCCGCGGAGGTGCGCGCCCCGGCGTATACGGCGCCGACGGCGGCGGCGTCGGCGAGCCGGGCCGCGGTGTTCACGGTGTCGCCGATGACCGTGTATTCGATGGCCGCCTGGATGCCGGCGATCACGTCGCCGGTGTTCAGGCCGACGCGCAGGCCGAGCGGCGCGCCGCCGCCCCGCTCGTCGTCGAGCACCCGGCGCACCGCCCGTTGCATGGACAGCGCGGCCCGCATGGCCCGCTCGGCGTCGTCCTCGTGGGCGACGGGCGCGCCGAAGACCGCCATGATCCCGTCGCCTGTCAGCTTGTCGACGTGCCCGCCGAACGTCTTCACCGCCCCGGCGAGGGCGGCGAGCACCCGGTCGGTGACCGCGCCGACCCGCTCCGGGTCGAGGTCCTCCGACCAGGAGGTGAAGTCGGACAGGTCGCCGAAGAGCACGGTGACCACCCGCCGTTCGGCGGCGGGCAGCGTGGCGGCGGCCGGCAGCGCGGCCCCGCAGTTGTGGCAGAACCGGGCCCCCGGCACGGCGACCGTCCCGCAGACGGGGCAGGTCACGGCCGGTCCGCCGGCTCGGGGGGAACCCCCAGGTAGGCAAGCTGCGCGCGGACCGACCACTCGGCCGCCCACCACAGCGAGCGGTCGACGTCCGCGTACACCCGGGCCACCACCTCCGGCGCGGTCCGCGCGCCCTCGGCGACCGCCTGCCGGACCTGGTCGAGCCGGGCCCGGCGGTGGGCGAGGTAGAACTCGGCGGCGACCCCGCAGTCGGCCAGCGCCGGGCCGTGGCCCGGCAGCGCCGGCATACCCCGGTACGCCGAGAGCAGTTCCAGGCTGTTCAGGTACGCCCCGAGGTGCCCGTCCGGGTGGGCCACCACGGTGGTGCCCCGGCCCAGGATGGTGTCGCCGGTGAGCACCACCCGCTCGTCGCCGTGCTCGACGAGGAAGCAGACCGAGTCGGCGGTGTGCCCGGGGGCCGGCAGCACCCGGACGGTGAGTCCGGCGGTGTCGAGGACGGCGTCGGGGGCCAGCGGCGGCCCGCCGTGGCTGTGTGCCGGGTCGACGGCCCGCACCGGCGCACCGCCGAGCAGCTCGCGCAGCCGGGGCGAGCCCTCGGTGTGGTCGGGGTGCCCGTGGGTGATCAGCACCGTGGCCACCGGCGCGTGGGCCGCGATCGCGGCCAGGTGCCCGTCGTCGGCGGGCCCCGGGTCGACGATGACGGCCGGCTCGCCGGGCCCGGCCCGCAGCACCCAGGTGTTGGTCCCGTCGAGGGTCATCGGCCCCGGGTTCGGTGCCCGCAGCAGGGTCACCCATCCCGGCAGCTCGTCCGCCAGCGCGGCCACGGCCGCCGTGATGTGCCCGGTCATGCCAGCGATCGTACGACTCCCCCCGCCACTCCCCGCGATCTTGCACTTGCGGCCCGGGATATGTGCCCGTCCACGGCTTTCATCCGGGGCCCGAAGTGCAAGATCGCGAGGGAAGTGGGGAGGTCAGGCCACCTCGACGGTCAGTTCGATCTCCACCGGGGCGTCCAGGGGGAGTTCCGACACGCCTACGGCGGAGCGGGCGTGGCGGCCCGCCTCGCCGAAGACCGCGCCGAACAGGTCGGACGCCCCGTTGATCACGCCCGGCTGACCGGTGAAGCCGGGCGCGCTGGCCACGAACCCGGTCACCCTGACGACCTTGACCAGGTTCTCCAGGCCGACGAGCGCGTCGACGGCGGCGAGGGCGTTCAGCGCGCACCGCTGCGCCAGGTCCTTGGCCTGCTCGGCGGAGACCCCCGCGCCGACCTTCCCCGTGGCCAGCAACTTGCCCTCGGCCATCGGAAGCTGCCCGGAGACGAAGACGTGCTGCCCGGACTGCACGGCCGGCACGTAGTTGGCCACCGGGGGCACCACCTCGGGCAGCGTCAGCCCGAGCTCGGCGAGTTTCGCGTGCGGCCCGTTGCCCACGCCGCTCACACCTTCGGCCGCTTGAGGTACGCGACGAGCTGCTCCGGGTTGGGGCCGGGGACCACGGAGACGAGTTCCCAGCCGTCCTCACCCCAGTTGTCGAGGATCTGCTTGGTCGCGTGGACCAGCAGCGGGACGGTCGAGTATTCCCACTTCTGCATCGGTGCGGGACTCCCTAGGAGACGGTGACTGTTTCGACCCCAGCCTACGTACCGGCGGGGCCGCCCGGCGCGGGACGCTGCTCCGGGGCGACCGGAGGCTCGCCGCAGGGGCCCTCGTGGTCGTACCGCTGCGGGCAGCGCGACCGGTCCGCCAGCAGCAGGTCGCAGAAGACCCGGTGCCGGTTGTTCTGGTCGTCGGCCGTCGAGACGGTGGTCTCCCCGGCGTCCAGCTCGGGCAGGAAGCCGAGCGAGACCGCCACCCGGCCGGCGAGCGCGGTCGCCGCCGCCAGGTCGGCCACCTGGATCGGCAGGTGGATGACGTACCCGGTCTCCTCCTCGTCGCGGGGACGCTCGGCCGGCCGGCTCAGCGTGCGCAGCATTTCCCCCGGGTCGCTGAGCCGACGGTAGGAGCGCTCGTTGAACGGCGGGCCGGTGACCGGCCCCTCCTCGCTGGCGGGGCCGGTGCCGGTTCGCCGGGCGAAACCGGTAGGCGGCGGGAACTGGGCTCGGGAGATATTGTCGGGGTCGCGCATGCACTGCCTCCGGGGCCTCGCACCTGATCAAGTCGTCACCATCCAGCCCGGACCATCCGCCGATCCGCCCCCCGCGCCGGCACGAACGTAGGGCCGTTTTCCCAGCGGGACAACGGGGCACGCATGCTCGGGCACCAAAAGTCACATATGCGACACGCCGCGGTCCGGTAGCGGATGGCGGCGAGCCCGCTTCCGTGATCGACGCGTCTCGCCGGGCCGCCCGGGGCCCCACCCTGGGCCGGGTTCACCGTTACCCTTCCCGTCGGGCGGGCCACGCGGGCCCGGCCGCCTCCGCACTCGCCTTCGCTCGACCAGCGCTCGCGTCCCGCCGGGACGACGACGCGCCGCACCCCCGGGGGACAGACATGACCCAACCGCCCAACGGCGGCGCCACCGGATCGCCAAGCGGTCCGCCCTCCGGCGACCACACGCCCGGCCCACCCGGCGTAACGATCCACC
>NZ_SMKJ01000148.1:0-16564 GCF_004348615.1 Micromonospora sp. KC207 | reverse complement strand
GTCCAGGCCGACTGCGGCGACGGCGACACCGGCCGTGACGGTGGCGGCCAACGCGCCGAGCCAGGCGACCGCCCCTATCCAGCGGCGACGCCGCCGGGGCGCGCGCGCCGGAGTCGGTGCCGGCGCGGCGCGGGCGGCCCGGAACGCGGCCAGGGCCGCCTCCTCGCCTGCCAACTCGCCGGGGCGGGCCGGGGCCGCCGCCGCGGTGAGCAGTGCGGCCAGCGGGTCCTCAGCGGTTCGGCCGGTGCCGGACGCGCGGCCGTCGCGCGCCGCGTCGAGGAGGCGGTCGGACTCCGCCCGGTCGGCGGGCCGGTCCGACCGGTCGGGCTGCCGGAAGCTCATCGGTTTCCCCTCACGTCAACCGTCCGCCGGCTCGACGTACGGCGCGCCGGCCGCCGGCCGGCCAGGGCGGGGACGCGGCGGCGTCGCGCGCGAAGCGACATTCAGGGGCAGGTCCTGGCGGCGCATGAGCGTGGCGAGGCGGCGCAGCCCCCGGTGGGCGGCGGTGCGTACCGCCCCGGCCCGCCGGCCCAGCACCCGTCCGGCGCTCTCGGCGTCCAGGCCGATCACCGCGCGTAGCAGCACCGCCTCGGCCTCCCGGGGCGGGAGCGTGGCGATCAGCGCCAACGCGGCCTCGGTGCCGAGGGTCTCGCCGGCCCGTTCGGCCGTGTCGGCGTCGCCGGCCAGGTCGTTGAGCGCCTGCACCGGCACCGGAAGCGAGGGCCGTCGGCGCTGCCGGCGCAGGTGGTCCATGGCCCGGTTCCGGGCGATGGTGACGGTCCAGGCCCGGAACTCCCCACCCGTGAAGCTGGGCAGGTCGCGGGAGATCTGCAACCACGTCTCCGAGGCCACGTCCTCGGCGTCCGACGCGACCAGCGCCGTAAGATAGCGCAGCAGGCCGGGCTGAAGGCTGCGGTAGAGGAAGCGGAAGGCGTCCTCGTCGCCGGCCTGCGCCGCGACGACCGCCTCGTTCAGCTCACTCGTCACGTTCAGCTCACTCGTCATGAGTACGCCGCTCCCGCCGCCCGGAATCCGGCGGGCCGGCGCGCGCCGGCATCGACGAACCCGGCACCGACCTGGCCCGGTAGCCGGACCTCCTCCCGTACCATCAGCCCCCCGCTGACCCTGATCACGCCCGACACCGTACGCGCTCGGACGACATGTCCGGACCACCGCCCGGCGCGGCCGTCGGCGGGCACGCCCGGCCGGCAGGGCGGGCTGGCCCGGGCCGCGCTAACGGTAGGAGCGAGGTCTTGGGCGGGCAAGTCAATGTTTCGCAGGAGAAGAGTGAGAATTATCAAACGATGAGCACGGCGAGTCGATGTGACACAATCCGGGCCATGGACGCTGCCGGCGGTGCGGGCCGGGCGCGGAGCCCGTGACCGTAGCCGTTCACGCAGGCCACGGCGCTGTTACACACGGCGGGTGACGGCTGGTCGCGAGTCGATCACTGGGCATCCGGGGAGGGCGGCCCCCTACCGCTGCGGCCGCACCGGTGGTCCACCCCCATCGGCCGGAGCACGAGAATTGAGCAGCGCCCGCTCTGGGTACGGTATTGCTGTGTTGTCTTCGGGAGTCGTGCTCAGCGGTCGGTACCGCCTGGACGACCGTGTCGCCACCGGCGGCATGGGTGACGTCTGGCGGGCCACGGACCAGATCCTCGGCCGCCGGGTCGCGGTCAAGGTCCTGCTGCCGGCGCTGGTTTCCGACCCGGACTTCATCGCCCGGTTCCGCGCCGAGGCCCGCATCATGGCCGCCCTGCGGCACCCCGGCATCGTGCAGGTCTACGACTGCGGCGAGGACGACCTGCCCAGCGGCGAACGGGCCGACTACCTGGTGATGGAGTTCGTCGAGGGCGAGCCGCTGTCCAAGCGGATCGAGGCAGCGGGGCGCCTCGGCGTGGCCGAGACTATGTCGATCGTCGCCCAGGCCGCCCAGGCGCTGCACGCGGCGCACGCCGGCGGGATCGTCCACCGCGACGTCAAGCCGAGCAACCTGCTGGTGCAGGAGGACGGCACCGTCGTGCTGGTCGACTTCGGGGTGGCCCGGTCGACCAACGTCACGAGCATCACCAGCACCAACGCGGTGCCGGGCACCGCGCTTTACATGGCCCCCGAGCAGGCCGCCGGGCGGCCGGTCTCCGGGGCCACCGACATCTACGCCCTCGGGGCGGTAACCTACTGCTGCCTGACCGGCGGGCCGCCGTTCACCGGGGACAACCCGTTGCAGGTGGCCGTGCGGCACCTGGACGACGAGCCGCCGGAGCTGCCCGCCGACATTCCCGGTCCGGTGCGGGGCCTGGTGGCCCGGGCCCTGGCCAAGGACCCGGCGGCGCGGTACGCCAGCGGCGCGCAGATGTCGGAGGCCGCGCGGGCCACCATCGCGGACAGTTCGGCGCCCACCAGCACCGTGCCGGTGCCGCTGCGCGGGCCGACGGGCACCCGGGACGACGGGCTGGACAGCACCCGGGACGACCTGCCGCCGGTGCGGCTGACCGCCACCCCCCTGCGCTCCCCCGTCGGCCGCACCGGCCGGCGCGGCACCCTGGTCGGCGCGCTCGTGGCCGTGGCGGTGGCGGGGGTCGCGCTGGCCGCGGCGCTCGGCGCGGCGAACAGCGCGAACGCGCCCGCGACGAACTACCAGCCAACCGTCCCGGCGGCCGTTCCGACGCCAGGGTCCGACGGCTCGGCCGCCACCGAGGAGGCCGTGGTCGACCAGGACCGCAGGCTCCGAACGGGTGCGGGCCGCCCGTCGGGGTCGGTCACCGCGACGCCGACACCGCAGCCGAGCGGGTCGGCGACGCCGGAGCCGACCGGGCTGCCGCCGACCCGGCCCGTGGATCCGCCACCGACCACGGCGAGCACGCCGGCCAACCCGCCGGCCCAGGGGAACTGACTCCCCCCGGGCGGCCCCGCCACCTGACCCGACGGATCCGGCCGGGGGCGCCCGCCGTCCCATCGGCCCCACCTTTACCAAATCGGACTTAAGACCCAGAAGCTCACTTATGCTGACGAGAAAGTACGTTCCGTCGTCTGCTGCGGGAGCCGTGGGTGAGCGCTGAGAAATTGGTCGTCATCGGCCAGGGATACGTGGGCCTGCCGCTGGCCATGCGCGCCGTCGAGGCGGGCATGGACGTCGTCGGCCTCGACGTCAACGCCGACCGGGTCAAGCGGCTCGCCTCGGGCGAGTCCTTCGTCGAGGACATCCCGGCCGACCGGCTCGGCCGGGCGCTGGGCAGCGGCCGGTACCGCCCGAGCACCGAGTACGCCGACGCCGAGGGCTTCGACATCTGCGTGATCACCGTGCCCACCCCGCTGCGCGACGGCGTACCCGACCTGAGCTACGTCGAGCAGGCCGGCGACGGCATCGGCCCGTACGTGCGGCCGGGGTGCACGGTGGTCCTCGAGTCGACCACGTATCCCGGCACCACGGAGGAGTTGCTCCGGCCGCTGCTGGAGTCGGCCAGCGGGCTGACCGCCCCCGGCGACTTCCACCTCGGGTACAGCCCCGAGCGGATCGACCCCGGCAACCCCGTCTGGAAGCTGGAGAACACCCCGAAGGTGATCTCCGGCGTGGACGCGGCCTCCCGGGAGCGGGTCGACGCGTTCTACCGACGGCTCGTCGAGCGGACCGTGCCGGTGGACTCCACCCGGGTCGCCGAGCTGACCAAGCTGATCGAGAACACCTTCCGCCAGGTCAACATCGCGCTGATCAACGAGCTGACCATGCTCAGCCACCACCTCGACATCGACGTGTGGCAGGCGATCAAGGCCGCCGAGACCAAGCCCTTCGGGTTCATGCCGTTCCGCCCGGGCCCGGGCGTCGGCGGGCACTGCCTGCCCATCGACCCGTGCTACCTGTCCTGGCAGGTCAAGCGCCGGTTGGGGCGGCAGTTCCGGTTCATCGAGCTGGCCAACGACGTCAACCACGAGATGCCCGAGCACGTCACCCAGCGGATCATGAACGGGCTCAACCGGGCCGGCCGGGCGGTCAGCGGGGCCCGGCTGCTGCTGCTCGGGCTGGCGTACAAACCCAACACCGGCGACATGCGGGACTCCCCCGCCGTCGACGTGGCCCGCCGCCTGCAGGCCCTCGGCGCCGAGGTCCGGGCGGTCGAGCCGTACGCCGAGCCGCACCACCTGCCGGGCGGCGTGGTCGTGGTCGCCCTGACCGAACGCGAGGTCCGCGAGGCCGACGCCGTGGTGGTGGTGACCGACCACGACTGCCTCGACTACGACCTGGTGGTGCGGCACGCCCGGTACGTCTTCGACACCCGCAACCGCTGCCAGGGCCCGACGGTCGAGCGCCTCTGACGACGGGCCGCGCCACACGGCCCGCCCCGCGCGGGGCGGCCGGCGTCAAGAAGGGGCCCCTGCTCTACCGAAATCGTTAACAGGGGCCCCTCCTTGCTACTCCGCCCCCAGGGACTCCACGATCGGGCGGGCGAGGGCGCGGCGGGCCGGCAGGACGGACGCGGCCAGCGCGGCCAGCACCGCGACCGCGAGGATCAGCCCGAGCCGCCCCCACGGCAGCACCAGCGTGAACTCGCCGCTGAGGCGGGCGACCACCGCCATCGCACCCGCGCTGACGCCGGTGCCGAGGCCCACCCCGAGCACCGCGCCGACCAGCGCCATCAGCACCGCCTCGACGGCGAGCATCGCCCGCATCCGGCCCCGGGTCAGCCCGACCGCCCGCAGCACGGCGTTCTCCCGGGTGCGCTCGACCACCGACAGGCTGAGCGTGTTGGCCACCCCGACCAGGGCGATGACCACGGCCAGGCCGAGCAGGGCGACGACGAACGCCAGCAGCAGGTCGACCGTGCCGGTGAGCGACTTCTTGTACGCCGCCTGGTCCATCAGGTTCACCGTCGGGTACCGGGCCACCACCGACTCGACGGCCTCCCGGGCCCGCTCGGCGGGCACCCCGGCGGCCGGGTCGACCTCGGCGAGGAAGCCGCGCTCGGTCGGGAAGAGGCGGGCGAAGTCGACGTCAGCCACGTCGACCACGTGGCCGGCCGGAACCGTGCTGCCGACCAGCGCGGGCCCGTCGTCGGCGACGACGGCGGCCACCGTGAACGGCCGCCCGGCCAGGGTGACGCTGTCGCCGACCGCCCAGCCGCGCGCCCGGGCCAGCTCGCGGTGCACCAGCACCCGGCCCGGCCCCAACCGGCCGGCGTCGCCGGCGTCCACGGCGGTCAGGGTGCGCCCGACCAGCGCCGGGTGGGCGGCCCTCAACTCGATTCCGTCGCTGATCCGGCTGCGCTGCTCGTGCACGACGCCCAGCTCGCCGCGGGCCGCCAGTTCGTCGACGAGCGGCCGGGGCAGGTTCCCGCCCACGCCGACGACCAGGAAGTCGACGCCGATCTGCTGGTCCACGGCCCGCTCGATGCCGGCCTTGACGCTGCCCGCCCCGACCACGAACGCGGACACCAGGCCGATGCCGATGACCAGGGCGGTGGAGGTCGCGGCGATCCGGCGCGGGTTGCGCACCGCGTTCGCCACGGCCAGGCCGGCGGTCGCCCCGAACAGCCGACGCGCCGGGACGCCGAACACCAGCACCAGCGCCGGCACCAGCACCGGCCCGAGCAGCACGATGCCGAAGAACGCCAGCACCCCGCCGGCCGCGACCAGTGGCACCTGACCGACGGCCCCGGCCGACGCCAGCGCGGCCAGCCCGGCGGCTAGGACCAGCCCGCCCATGGCCAGCCGGACCCGGCCGGCCCGGCGGGTGGGCTGCACCGCCGCGTCGGTGAGCGCGGCCACCGGCGCGACCCCGGTACCCCGCCAGGCGGGCACGGCGGCGGAGCCCACGGTGAGCGCGGTGCCCAGCAGCAGGCAGGACAGCACGGTCGGCGCGGTGACTGCGATCCCGCCGCCGGACATCGGCACGTCGAACGCGGACATCAGGGCGTCCAGGCCGACGGCGAGGCCGGCGCCGGCCGCCACGCCGAGCGCCGAGGCGGCCAGCCCGGTCACCGCCGCCTCCAGCAGGGTCGCCCGTAACACCTGCCCCCGGGTCGCGCCGACCAGCCGCAGCAGCGCCGTGCGTCGGGTGCGCTGGGCGAGCACGATGGCGAAGGTGTTGGCGATGACGAACCCGGCCACCACCACCGCCACGGCCGCGAAGGTGAGCAGGAGCAGGTTGAACTGCCTCAGGTCGCGAACCGCGTCGTCGACGGCGGCGTCGAGGATCGCCTGCCGCCCCTTCACCGTCACGCCGCCGCCGGCCACGGCCGCCACCCGCGCGGCCAGCTCCGCCGCCGGGACGCCCGGCACGGCGGCCACCATGATCCGCCCGTAGCCCTGCTGCTGCGACACGGCCAGAGCGTCGGGCCCGGCCAGGCCGATGAACGGCCCGCCGACGTCCCGGGAGGTGCCGGCCACGTCGACCGTGCCGACCAGGGTGTACGGGCGGGCCGCCGCGGCGCTGCCGCCCACGCTCACCGGCCCGCCGAGGGTAAACCCCTCCTCGGCGACGGTGGGCGCGTCGAGGACCACCTCGCCCGGGCGCTGCGGCAGCCGCCCGGCCACCACGTCGTACGACTGGAGGGCCGCCTCGGTGGGGATCGCGACGACGACGGCGTACCCGAGGACTGGCCTGCCGTCGGAGCCGACGACCCCGGCGGTGCCGGTCAGCTCCCCGGCCGCCGCGCTCACCCCGTCCACCGCGCGCACCCGCTCCACCAGGGCGGGCGGGATCGGGTTCCGCCCGGCGTACACGGCGAGGTCGGTGTGCCGGTCGAAGACGCCGGCCCGGTCGTACGCGCCGCGCTTCATCCCGTCGGTGAGGGTCAGCGTGCCGGCGACGAACGCGACGCCGAGCACGACGGCCAGCGCGGACAGCAGCAGCCGCAGCGCGTCGGCGCGCATGGTGCGCAGGGTCAGCCTGATCATCGCCGGACCACCGTTCCCGCCGCGGCCGGGGCCGGGTCGAGGTGGGCGAGCGCGTCGAGGACGGCCTCGGCGGTCGGCGCGGCCAACTCGCGGAACAGTCGGCCGTCGGCGAGGAAGACCACCCGGTCGGCGTGGCTCGCGGCGACCGGGTCGTGGGTCACCATCACCACGGTCTGTCCGAGCGTGTCGACGGCCTCGCGCAGCAGCCGCAGCACCTCCGCGCCCGAGCGGGAGTCGAGGTTGCCGGTGGGTTCGTCGGCGAAGATCACCCACGGCTTGGTGATCAGGGCGCGGGCGACGGCGACCCGCTGCTGCTGGCCGCCGGAGAGCTCGGCGGGCCGGTGCCGCAGCCGGTCGGCCAGCCCGACGGCGGCGACCACCTGCCGCAACCAGCCCGGGTCGGGGCGGCGCCCGGCGATGGCCAGGGGCAGCACGATGTTCTCCGCGGCCGTCAGCGCGGGCAGCAGGTTGAACTTCTGGAAGACGAAGCCGACCCGGTCGCGGCGCAGCAGGGTGAGCCGCCGGTCGTCGAGCCGGCCGACGTCGGCGTCGCCGATGCGCACCGCTCCGGCGGTGGGCCGGTCCAGGCCGGCGAGGCAGTGCATGAGGGTGGACTTGCCGGAGCCGGACGGGCCCATGATGGCGGTGAACCGGCCGGCGGCGAAGTCGACGTCGACGCCGTCGAGGGCGACGACCCGGGCCTGGCCGGCGCCGTACTCCTTGCGCAGGGCGCAGGCGGTGACCGCGACGCCGGCGGGGGCGAACGCGGGAGGTGGTACGGACACGTTGGGGCTCCCCGTGAAGGCGGTGGCTGGAACGCCCTCGACGCTATGGGCGGCATCGACGCGCCGCGTCCGCCCGAGTGCTCGATCCCCGTGCGCCCGAAGGCGTCCCGACGGCGCGTGGCCGTACGACCTGGGTCGTACCCGCCGTCAGCTCCCGGGGGTGACCAGGCCGCTCTCGTACGCCAGGACCACCGCCTGCACGCGGTCGCGGAGTCGGAGCTTGGCCAGGATCCGCCCGACGTGGGTCTTCACGGTCGCCTCGGCGACGTGCACCCGGGCGGCGATCTCGGCGTTGGACAGGCCCTGCGCCACCAGCAGGAGGACCTCGCGTTCCCGTTCGGTGAGCTGGGCCAGCCGGGGGTCGGCGGCGGGGCCGGGGCCGAACTGGCCGGCGAACCGGTCGAGCAACCGGCGGGTGATCGACGGGGCCACCACGGAGTCGCCCTCGGCGACCACCCGGATCGCGGCGAGCAGCTCCTCCGGCGGCACGTTCTTCAGCAGGAAGCCGCTCGCGCCGGCCTGAAGGGCGGCGAACGCGTCGTCCTCGGTGTCGAAGGTGGTGAGCACCAGCACCCGGGGCCGGTCGCCGGGCCGGTCGGCGCAGATCCTCCGGGTGGCCTCCACCCCGTCCATGGTCGGCATCCGGACGTCCATCACCACCACGTCGGCCTCGACGCGGTCGAGCACCCGCAGCGCGTCGGCGCCGTCGATGGCCTCGCCGACCACGGTCAGGTCGGGCTGGGAGTCCAGCACCATCCGGAAACCCGCGCGCACCAGCGCCTGGTCGTCCACGATCACCACACGGACCGTCATGCCGCCACCTCCGCCCCCGTGCTCGACGGTAGCGGCAGCCGCGCCTCGACCTGCCACCCCCCGGCCACCCTCGGGCCGGCGGTGAGGCTGCCGTCGTACACCGTCACCCGCTCGCGCATGCCGACCAGGCCGTGACCGCCGGACGGCGCGGGGCGAACCACCGGCCGGCCGCGCCCGTCGTCGACGGCCCGGACCACGACGGCGTCGGCGGTATGGGCGAGACTCAACGCGACGGTCGCGCCGACCCCGGCGTGCTTGAGGGCGTTGGTCAGCGCCTCCTGCACCACCCGGTACACGGTCAGCTCCAGCCCCGGCGGCAGGGACGGCGGCTCGCCGGTGACCGTCGCGTCGATGCGCAGCCCGGCGGCGCGGAACCGGTCCAGCAGCTCGGGCAGCTCCACCAACGCCGGCCGCCGATGCGCCGGCTCCGCCGACAGCCCCGCAGGCCCCGCGCCGTCGGGCCCGATTGCCGGCTCGGGGGCGCTGGTCTCCCGCAGCACCCCGACCAGGCGGCGCATCTCCTCCAGCGCCTGCCGACCGGTGTCTGCGACCACCCGCACCGCTTCCCGGGCGGTCTGCGGGTCCCGGTCGAACAGGTAGCGGGCCCCGTCCGCCTGCACGATCATCACGGCCATGCTGTGCGCCACCACGTCGTGCAGCTCGCGGGCGATGCGGGTGCGTTCCTCGGCCACCGCCGCGCGGGCCTCGGCCTCCCGCTCCCGTTCCAGGGTCGCGGCCCGTTCCTCCAGGGTGAGCACGTAGAGCCGGTGGGTGCGCACGTTCAGCCCCATGAGCCAGACCGCGCCGGTGACCAGCGCGAGCCAGATCGCCGAGGCCCACCAGGCGACGGTGCCCTCGACCTGGAGCGCGGCCAGCACCACGCC
The DNA here is from genome assembly GCF_004348615.1 of Micromonospora sp. KC207. Classification (NCBI taxonomy): domain Bacteria; kingdom Bacillati; phylum Actinomycetota; class Actinomycetes; order Micromonosporales; family Micromonosporaceae; genus Micromonospora; species Micromonospora sp. KC207. The sequence continues at coordinate 7,189 of NZ_SMKJ01000148.1, read as the reverse complement.
GACGGCGGCGACGGCACCGGCGACGATGCCGTCGCGCAGCCGGTCGGCGTACTTCACCACGCTGTACAGGGCGATCAGCACGGCCACGTCGAAGGCCAACGGTCCCCAGCCGGCGGCCACCTGGACGCCGGCGAGCACGGCGACCACCGCCGTCACCGCCAAGGGATGGGTACGCCGCAGCAGCAGGGCCGCGGCCATCGCCGCCCCGACCCCGGTGGCCCACCAGCCGCCGCGCTGGTTGGCCGTCGCGGCCAGGCCGACCAGCACCACGAAGCCGGAGACCGCCACGTCGAAGGCCACGGTGCGTAGCGGTCGACTGGACAGGATGCGCCTCACGGTCACCCAGCGTACGGGTCGACGGCAATCGCGCGGGCATGGCGGCGGTTGGGTGTACAGGAGTCGCGTCCGCCGTCGTTGATACCTCTCGACGCGTGACTTTCAGATTCATGTTCCGCCGTATCCGGGAATTGCCACCTCCCCGGCAAATGCGGACGCCTTTTGAGCAATCGACAATCTCGACTGTTCCATTTACGGCGACCGCTGTCATACAGTTGCCGAGCGGGTCGCCGAACAATTATCCACCACTCGACCGACCCACCACCACCTGTCGAAAGGGAATCAGCATGAGAATCACGCTGGCACGTCCACGCCCGCGGCGCACGGCCCGCCTGCTGTTCGGTGCCCTGATGACCGCCGCGCTGGCGTTCTCACTGAGCGGCACCGCCACGGCGGCGGTCGACAAGGGCGGCATGACCGCGAACAGCCGCACCGACGTCTACATCAAGGACATCTCGTCGGACACGGGGCTCGAGCCGCACGGTGCCATCTACTCGTCGTTCTTCAACAGCCCGGACGTCAAGATCTGCCCCAACGGGATCGAGTGCCTCTCGCACACGAACCCGGTCGTCGGGTCGACGAGCTACATTTTCGTGAACCTGCGAAACAATGGCCCGTACGGTTCCGGAATCAGCAACGGGACGCTGAGGGCGTACTACACCACCTCCGGTGGCGGCGCGAACTGGCCGGCGCACTGGACGCCGATCGGGTCGAAGACCCTGCCGGTCGCGCCCGGGGTCACCACGACGTCGATCGCGTGGCCGAACGTGCCCTCCCTCGGGCACTTCTGCCTCCTGCTGCGCTGGGAGTCGGCGACCGACCCGATGCTGTTCGAGGGCACCGCGACCTCCATCAACACGCAGTACAACAACAACATCGCCTGGAAGAACGCCAACACCGTTTCGGCGGGCGGCGGCGTGGTCAGCGACCGGCCGTTCGCCCTGGCGAACGCGCTGGCCGAGCCGGCCCCGTTCGACATCGCGTTCCGCCCGCTCGGCGAGCCGGTGCCGGGGGTCAAGATCGTCGCCGACCTCGGGCCGGAGCTGTTCGAGCGCTGGCGGGCCGCCGGTGGGCAGGGTGAGGGCATCCAGGTGGTCGGCAGGACCTCGGTGCAGGTCGTCGACCCGTACAAGGCCCAGATCAAGGGCCTGCTGATCAAGCCGGAGGAGCGGCCCGTGGTGAAGCTGAGCTTCGCCACCGGCGAGACGCTGCAGAAGGCGTACACCCTCCAGGTCGTCCAGGTCGGCCCGGCGCGCAGGCTCGGGGAGAGCTACGACGTCGGCGGCGTGGACTACACCTTCCAGCCCGGCCGGGGCTGACCGAGGGGGACGGTGGGCCGGAGGCCGGGATCGCCCCGGTCGCCGGCCCACCGGCACGACCGGCTGACCGCCGCCGCCACGGAATCGCGGCGGCGGTCAGTCGCGCCACGGGCCGGGAACCGGGGCGACGACCCGGGCTCCAACCCTGGACCGGCAGCGGCGGCCCCTGCCGGACGCGTCACGGCAGGGTGACCGGCAGGCGGTACCGGCGGCCCGTGCCCGTGGCCGTGCGCAGGTGGATCTCGCCCGTGCGCAGCCCGTAGGTCACCGACCAGCGGGTGTGGCCCTGCCGGACGTCGTTGAGCAGCTCCAGCGCCGCCCGGTCGTCGACCACCCCGCCGGTTCTGGCCAGGGCGGCGGCGAGCAGCCCGTAGCGGTGGTCGGTGCGCCGGCGCTCCTCGGGTACGCCGATCACGGGCACGTTGGTCAGCGCCTGCCAGCCACCCCGCCCCTTCTCGACCCGCATCGTGCCGTCGACGAACTCGACCACGGCCGAGGCGCCGGTGGCGTCGGCGAGCAGATAGTGCAGCGGCGGCCCCCCGTCGAAGTCGAGGTTGTGCCGGCCGAAGACGGCGACGGCCTCGTCCACCGTGGCGGCCTGGTCGAGCACCAGCCGCAGGATGCGTACCGAACCGACCGTGGGCCGACCCGCCTCGGCGCGGACGGTGGCGCCGTCGTCGGCGGCCAGCCCGACGGCCAGCCCGCGCTCGTTCATGCCGTCGAATGGCAGCAGAGGCGCGTTGAGCAGCCGGCGGTCCCCGGTGGGGTCGGCCCCGACGCCGAGGTAGGACATGTCCACCAGGGAGATCGTGGCGTACCCGTCCGGCGGGTCGGTGCGCAGCACCAGGGCCGGGTTGGCCTCCCAGTCGAAGTTGCGGGCGAACAGTGGCCGGCTCGGGTCGCCCGACGCGGCGAAAAGCGAGCAGCCGAACGGGCTGGGCGGCGCGGCGTCGGTGCCGACGGTCGGGTCGTAGTCGCCGACGAAGGTCATTTCCCACATCGGCAGGTCGTCGACCCGGCGCAGGCTGGCCAGGGTGCGGTCGGCCTCGGCCGCGTCCTGCCGCGACGCGGTGGGCGTGCCGGCGGGCGTGCCCGCGGGCGTCGGCCCAGCGACGGCGGTGGGCTCGGGGCCGGAGCAGGCGGTGACGGTGAGCAGCAGGGCCAGACCGGCCCCCAAAAAGGTCCTACGCATGATTGCTGAACGCTAGGTCAGCCATCGGCCGTTGTCTACCACGGCCGGGCGGCCAGGGGCGGCGGCCGGCCGGGCGGCGGCCGGCCGGGCGGCGGCCGGAGTGTCTGGTCACAGCAGCGCGGCGGGTCGCCGGGGTGGCCGTGCCGCTGGGCCGGTTCCTGGCCGCCGGTGCCCTGCTCGCGGTGGCCGCCACGTTCGCCGGCGTGGGCGCGTTGCCGCTCACTGCCTGACCGACCGCCACCTCGGTGTCACTTGCGCTGCGGGACAGGTGCCCCAGCCGGGTCAGCTCGGCGCGCAGGTCGCGGTGGTTGAATTTCGCCGTTGTAGCAGAGCAGCAGGCGCTCGTCGGCGGAGACCCAGGGCTGCACCGCCCGCGCCCGGTCCACGATGCGCAGCCGGCGGGTGCCGGCGAGCAGGTTGGCCTCCCGGCGGGTCTCGGTCACCTCGCCGCGCGGGGCGAGGACGGCCAGCATCCGCCGGAAGGTGGCCGGGTCGGCTCGGGGCCGATGCTCAGGGCGATGCCGCACACGGCTCAGACCCCCATCTCGGCCTCGTACGCGCGGCGGTACCGCGCCCGGGCGGCGGGCGCGAGGCACAAATGCCAGGCCTGCCCCTCGTCGACCACGTTGATCTCCCCGGCCTGTTGCCGGGCCAGCAGCAGGCCGGCCAGGACGTCCCGGGCACCGAACCGCTGGAACCACGCCACCTCCACGTCGGCCGCGTAGCCGAGGCAGTGGCCGCTGGGCACCATCGCGGTGTAGCCGAGGCGACGTAGCTGGTGCTGGTGCTCGGCGCTACGGACCAGACTGGTCACCCACAGCGGCGGGGTGCCGGGCGGGGCGCTGCGGGCGAACTCGCGGCCGATGTCGTTGAGCAGGGCGATCACCTCGCGCCGGGCCCGGCAGAACCTCAGCCCGGCGGTGCGTGGCCGGGCGTCCGGGAGCAGCCGGCGGCGTACCGCCCGCACGCTTCGGCCGACGATGGTGGCGCACTGCCCCTGGTAGCGGAAGCGGAGCAGGTCGCGGCGGCGCAGCCACTCCAGGTCGACCAGGTCGGTGCTGGTGTGGACCTGCGCGTCGGTCATGAAGGCGGCGGCGTCGCGCCACCACATCACGTCGATCCGGGAGAGCAGGTAGATCCTTACCAGAGCGGCCAGGTCGCCGGCGGAGCTGCGCGCGTTGGGCTGGTAGCGGGCCATCTCCAGCAGCAGCGTCTCCCGGGCGCCGACGAAGCCCTGAGCGGTGGCGTCGAACACCGCGGCGATCGCCGGCTCGCGCAGCCGCTCGTCGAGCAACACCTGTCGGGCCCCCGCCGAGTCCGGGTCGGCGAGCGCGCCGACCTCGACCAGCAGGTCCGTCACGGCGGCCCGGTAGGCGTCGAGGTCCGCCGTCGGTGGGGCCGGGCGGGGGGCGACGCCCCGCGGCACACTCCGCGCCGGGGCGGTGGAGGCGACGGACGTGCCGGGCTGCTGGCCGGGGTTTCGGCTGGGCACTCGCATGGTCGGGTCCCCTCTCCCGGTACGACACGGCGTGCTTACCTCGAAACACACCGTAATCACAAGAAGCCGGGAGCGGCCGAACAATCTTCCTATCTCCCCCGAATGCGCGCGGCGGGCCCTCTCCGGGCCCGCACGGCAGCCGCCGCACCGCTCGCCAACCGGCTGACTTGGCCCGGCGACGCGTCGACGGATGACGGACTCGACTACCTGCGCGTTCGCCGTTGAGCACGCGCCAGGGGCCGGGCGGCCGGCGTTGTCGCCGCCGCGTGGAGCTGGACGGCCGGGGTGGGTGCGGCACCCCGGCCGTCCGCCCGGGCCTCGATTCCGGTCGGAAGAGGCCCTGACCAGTTTCGCCGAACGTCGTCGATCCCGCAGCCCCTTCACCGACCGAGCAGGCGGCGGACGGGATTCACGACAGGCGGCAAGGATCGGGCGCAGGACGGCCGGGTTCGCGGTGGGCCGGCCGAAAGCGCCGTGACCTGCCACCTGCCGCGTCGCGCCGAGGGCCGCCGGCCGGGGCGCGGCGGGCGACCCCCGTCACCGGCTCCTCGCCGTAACCGGCCACGTAGGACTGGTTCAACGGGTTGCGGCCGAACAGGTAGCCGTAGGCGGCGTAGGCCCCGGAGCGGTACTTCTGCTGGCCGGTGAAGTCGAAGGCGAGGGCCAGGACGTTGCCGTTGTTGGCGACGGTGCCGTTGGAACCCCAGTAGTACGTCCCGTCGCCGCTGCCCGGGGCCGGGTAGCCCTACCTGGCGGTCTGGGTCAGCAGCCGGCCGGCGAAGGCCACGATCGCAGCCCGGGTGGCGGTGATGTCGGCGGCCGGCAGGCCGGTCGGCACCAGGGCCAGGGTGGTGTCGCCGAGCCCACCGGTCCAGTTCCAGTCGTAGCCGTGGGTGGTGAAGCTGGCGCCCTTGTAGTAGGACGAGCCGGTCACGTCGGCGCGGTAGCCGGCCGCCCCCGTGGTGGCGTACAACTCGGCCGCCGCCCAGTAGAACTCGTCACCCACGTTGGTGTCCTCGTACGCGCCGCCGCCGGTGTTGTCCGCGGCCGGCGCCAGCCGGTTCGGGTTGGCCTTCGCCGCGGCCTGTTGGCCTGCTCGGGGATCGCCAGCGTGCCGTCGGCGAGCCCGGCCCGGTCGGCCCCGGCCACGTGCAGGGCACGTTCGTGGATGTTCTGTAGCTGCCAGGTGGCCAGACCGCCGTTGACGACGTACTTGCCATGGTCGCCGGCGTCGTACCAGCCGCCACGCACGTCGAGGGTGTAGCCGCAGGAGGTGCGGCAGGGCAACGCGTTGTCGCCCTGGTTGGGGGCGACGTTGACGTGCCCGGCGGGACGGGAGTACCGGGTGCCGAGTACCGCGATTCGATCGGGGTGCCGCTGCGCTGGTGGTAGAAGAACGCCAGCGCGTCATTGCGCAGCTTGCGCACCGCGTCGGCGGAGATGTCGAAGGGGTGGCTGCTGTTCCCACCGACCGCGAGCACGTAGCCGCTGCCCAGGGTGTCGTAGGCGGAGAAGTCGGCGACGTGGGCGCTGTCGCCGGAGAGGGCGTCGGTGGCGCGTACGTCCGGGGTGGGCGTCGGGTGACCGCCTGCCGGACCTGCCCAGCGCGAAGCCGCCGGGCGGTCGGGCAGACCGTCGACGGGAGCGCTGGGGCCCAGCCTAGGCCATTGCCGCCCAGGAAACCTTCGCCGACCGACGTCGGGCCACCCGCGTCGTGAACGTAATGGGGACGACGTTGTGCAGGTCGCCGCAGCGGGCCGGCCGGGGTGATGAAAAGCTTTGCCCATGAGTTCCGCACCCGCACGGCAGGATCCCCCGACCGACCCGCACTCCCCCGGCGTCGATGACGAGGCGAGCGCCTTCACCGACCTCGGGTTGCGTGCCGAACTGCTCGGCGCGCTGTCCGCCCTCGGCTACGAGGAGCCGACGCCGATCCAACGAGAGGCGATCCCTCCCCTGCTGGCCGGCCGGGACCTGCTCGGCCAAGCCGCCACCGGCACCGGCAAGACGGCCGCCTTCGCGCTGCCGCTGCTACAGCGGATGCCGGCTGGGCGGGCCGGCGGAGAGCCGGTGGCGCTGGTGCTGGTGCCCACCCGGGAGCTGGCGGTGCAGGTGTCGGAGGCGTTCCACCGCTACGGCAAGGACCTGGGCGCGCGGGTGCTGCCGATCTACGGCGGCCAGCCGATCGGCCGGCAGCTACGCGCCCTGGACCTGGGGGTGGACGTGGTGGTGGCGACCCCGGGCCGCGCGCTGGACCACATCGCCCGGGGCACCCTGCGGCTGGGCGGCCTCGCCACGGTGGTGCTGGACGAGGCCGACGAGATGCTCGACATGGGCTTCGCCGAGGACATCGAGGCGATCCTGGAGCACGCCCCGCAGCAGCGCCAGACGGTGCTGTTCTCGGCGACCATGCCGTCGCGGATCGACGGGATGGCCCGTCAGCACCTGACCGACCCGGTACGCATCCAGATCGGCCGGGAGCAGCAGGTGGCCGGCGAGACGCCCCGGGTGCGGCAGAGCGCGTACATCGTGGCGCGGGCGCACAAGCCGGCGGCGCTGGGCCGGGTGCTGGACGTGGAGTCGCCCACCGCGGCTATCGTCTTCTGCCGCAGCAGGGAGGAGGTGGACCGGCTCACCGAGACGATGAACGGCCGGGGCTACCGCGCCGAGGCGTTGCACGGCGGGATGAGCCAGGAGCAGCGGGACCGGGTGATGGGCCGGCTACGCGCCGGCACCGCGGATCTGCTGGTGGCTACCGACGTGGCGGCCCGGGGCCTGGACGTCGAGCAGCTCACCCATGTGGTCAACTACGACGTGCCGTCGGCCCCGGAGTCGTACGTGCAC
>NZ_SMKJ01000147.1:0-16627 GCF_004348615.1 Micromonospora sp. KC207 | reverse complement strand
GTCGCGGGGCGGGAAGCGCAGGATGCGGTCGTCGGTCGCCGCCGGCGTGCCGCGCCCGTCGCGGTTGCTGGTGGTGACCCAGAGCCAGCCGTCCGGGCCGTACTCGACCGTACGCAGCCGGCCGTACGCGCCGACCAACTCCGCGATCGGGGTGCCCACGCCGCCGGCGCCGTCAAGCGGCACGTTCCACAGCCGGGCCCCGCGCAGTGCGGCGACGAAGAGCCGGTTGCCGGCGATCGCCGCGCCGCTCGGGGACGCCTCGGCGGGCGACCAGACCAGCAGCGGGTCGCGGAACCGGGGGTCGTTGCCCCGGCCCTCCACCGTCGGCCAGCCGTAGTTGCCGCCGGCGACGATGAGGTTGACCTCGTCCCAGGTGTTCTGCCCGAACTCGGTGGCGTACAGCCTGCCCTGGGCGTCCCAGGCCAGGCCCTGCACGTTGCGGTGGCCGAGACTGTAGACGAGTGACCCGGAGAACGGGTTGTCCGCCGGGACCGACCCGTCCGGCCGCATCCGCAGGATCTTGCCGTTGCGGCTCTGCAGGTTCTGCGCGTTGGCGGTCTGCCCCGCGTCGCCGACGCCGGCGTAGAGCAGGCCGTCCGGTCCGAAGGCGATGCGTCCGCCGTCGTGGGTGCTGGCCCGGGCCAGGCCGGTGAGGACCGGCGTCTGGGTCTGCGGGGCGGTGAGCCGGAACCGGACGATCCGGTTGTCCGTGGCGGTGGTGAGGTAGACGTAGACGTAGCCGTCCTGGGCGTAGGTCGGGGAGACGGCGAGGCCGAGCAGACCGCCCTCGCCGACCGGGGTCACGCCGGAGATCTGGGCCACCGGCTCGGGGGGCTGCCCGGGCCGGACCCGGAGCACCTGGGCGGAGTTGCGCAGCGTCACCAGGGCACTGCCGTCGGGCAGGAAGTCCATTCCCCAGGGCACCGTCAGGTTACTGGCGGCGACCTGGGGGCGGTTGAAGTCGAAGTCACCGACGGCCAGGGCGGCACCGGCCGCTGGGCGGGGGCCGGCGGGCGACGCCGGATCGGCGAGAGCTGCGGCGCCGGCGCCGGCCGCCGCGAGACCCGCCACGACCGCTGCCGCCACCATCGACCGGACCCTCACGGCAAACACCTCCAAATCGCTCAGCGAGTGGCGTCAATATATCCGGTCGTCGACAAATTCGACAGGCCAGCGACGCAGCGGCTTCGCCGGGATCCACACCGCCACACCCTCGTCGACGATCCGTTGAGCAAGCGCTCGCCCGGGCCAGTGACAGCGCCTATGCAAGTCGACGGCCGCGACCGGTAAAGCACGACGTCCGTGCTGGTAGTGGGCCGGGCGGCGGCGTGCCGGAGTCACCGGGCGGCGGGGAGCCGGCCGTCGCAGCGTACGTCCGGGTCGGCGACCGGTCGCCGGGGCATCATCCAGTCCAAGACGGTCTCCTCCACCGGCCAGCCGTGCACCGTCACCACGCTGTACGGCACCCGTGCCGCCTCGGGGCAGAGGACCTGCGACCGGACCCGGCCGTTCGGCAGGAAACGCACCCCGGCGGCCCGGTCCAGCACGATCGTCGACGTGTCGGTGACCGTGATGAGCGCGCCGAGGACGACCACCGGCTCCGCCCGGTCGGCCGGCGCCGGCACGGCCCCGCCGCCTGGGCTGGCGGCGACCGCGCCCTGCGGGGCCAACTCGACCGCGGCGGTGGGCAGCACCGGCACCCGGAGGAAGACCGCCCCCATCACCAGCGGGAGCACGGCGGCGACCGTGTACGCCAGGCCGTGGGTCAGCACCGGGGCGCTCCAGCCGGGGATCGGGCCGGTGAGCAGCACGGCGGCGGCGGGCGGCACCGCCAGCAGCGCGGCCGTGGTCAGCTCGCCTTCCCAGACCGCCGCCACGATCGCCGCGAACAGCACGCTGTACGCCAGCACCGCCGCCGCCAGCGGCAGCGCCACAGCGAACACCAGGATCCGGGTCGGCTGGTCCGGGTGCAGGTAGCGGGTGCGCAGCGCGAGCAGCCACAGTCCGAGCATCAGCAGCGTCGGCAGGAAGCGGAGCTGCCAGGTGAGCGCCCCCAGCGCGACCGCGGCGCTGAGCACCCAGCCCGGAGTGCGCGCCGTCCAGGAGGCCAACAGCGACCGTTCCGGGTCGAAGCGCTCAGGGGCGCTGAGCCGCAGCAGCCGGCCGAGCACGCCGAACGTGAGCACCCCCAGGGGGAACGCCCAGACCAGGGCGATCAGTAGGGCGCTGAGCAGGCCGAGCGGGCTGACGTACTGCACCAGCAGCAGCATGGTGGACATGTCCTGCCGGCTGAGCTGCCACAGCCGCAGCACCAGGAGCAGGACGGGGAACGCGGGCAGGAGGGTCAGCAGCCACTGCTGCGCCTGCCGTGCCCCCGCCATCCGGCGCGGCCGGCCGGCCTTGGCCGGGCCGGTGGTGATCCGGGGTGCGCCGGGGCCGGTAGCGCGATCCTCTCCCAAGGCCACTGCCGTACCTCCACTTTCCTCGGCTCGGGTTGCCGCTGTTCCGCGACCGACTGCGGGAGGTTGTACCGCTGCTGCCAACGGAGGTTGGCGTCGTACGCGTTCTCCCAGGTCGAGTTCTCCTCGTCCTTGGCCGAGTCGTAGAGCGCGAGGTCGACCAGGTCGCGCAGCGCCTCGTTGGGACCGGTGTTGACGCCCCACTGCTCCTGTGCGGACGAGCCGATGTCCCAGTGTCGCAGCGGCTTGACGTCACGCCGGTCGACCGGGAAGCGCTGACCGTCGTCGTCCGGCCGGTCGCCGGTGACGAAGCCGGCGAGGATCGCCGCGTCGGTGGTGACCGCGTACGCCTTTCCGTCGTAGAGCATCTGCACACAGTCGCTGATCCTGTTGCGGCCGATCGGCACCGCGCCGGCCTCGCGCAGGCGCTGGGCGGAGGTCGAGGTGGTGAGCGTGCAGACGGTCCGGCCGCTCAGATCCTCCAGGCTGCTCACCTGCTCCCGCTCCCCCACGCTGTCCAGCGTGATCACCGACTGCTCGGTGTAGAGGTACGGGGCGGAGAAGACCGCGCCCTCCTCCTCCCGTTGCTTGGTGATGCTGTACGAGGCGATCACCAGGTCGACGGTGACGAACCCGTCGCCGTCGCGGGCCTGACGGCGGGCCCGGTCCTCGCTCTCGATCGGCAGGAACCGCACCTGGGACCGGTCGAATCCGAGATAGCCGGCGATCATGTAGGCGATCTCGACGTCGAAGCCCTTCCAGACGTTGTTCGGGAACCGCTGGGAGACGCCGGGCTGGTCGTCCTTCACCCCGATGAGGAGTTGCTGGCGGCCCTTGAGGCCGGCCCGCTCCAGCAACTCGTCCCGGGTCGGTGGGCCGAACGCGAGCACGATCGGGATCAGGGCCGCCGCCAGGACGGCCAGCGTGACCGTCAGCCCCACCAGTCGGATCTGCCGGGCCCGCGTGGCGCGCGGCGGTGTGGTCTCCGCCGTGGCCGGTCGGCCCGGGCTCGGCTCGCTCGCCTGACTCAACTACGCCTCCCCCGCCGCACGGCCACGTGGCCGGCCCTCCATTGTGAGCCACCGCCCGCATCGCGGCGAGCCGCCCTCCGCCCTCCGCCACCGGCCGGATACCGGATAGCGGACACCGCCCCCCCCGGCCGGGGTCGGTGCCGATTCGGCCGAACAGCCCCGGGGATGCGGCCGATCGCGAGAGAGCTCGGTGTGGAGCGACCCCGGTGCCGACCGGTCAGGGAGAGGAGCATGCCACGACCCCGCCGCCTGCCGGCGCTGCTAGCCGTCGCTGGGGTCCTCCCGCTGGTCGAGGCCATGATCCTGGCGAGAATCGGCCTCGTTCTTCCCTGACGGTCACCCGCAACCCGGCCTGGCGGGATCAAATCCCGCCGGGCACGAAGCCGTTCCTACAGTCCCAGCCCTGCGCGACGCCGGCCAGCCGCCGCGACCCGCGCCGCCCCCGGTCGCCAACCGGAACCAGGCCCAGGCGCCGAGCGGACCGTCCGAGCGCGATGGATTGGCGGGCGTTGACGGGCGTATTGTCGTCGTGTGGCACAACGCAGCGTCAGCCGCGCGCGGCCGGTCGTCGTACTGGCGGGGATCAGCATGGTCGCCTCGATCGCGATGGCGGTCGGGGTTTGGGGCAGCCGCACCTGGGCCGAGGGCTCGTTCGTGACGATGTGCGTGGTCACGGCGCTCGTCGCGTCCGCCGGCGGTGTCGTCGTCGTGCCGCTACTGAGCCGGTTCGCCTCCCGCGGCGGCCGATCCTCGGCGGACTGAGCCGACGCGGGTTCGAAAGCCGCGGCCCGGCGGTGGGGCCGGGTCGGGCGGTCGCGCCGGGTCAGGGTGCCTGGCCGTCGGCGGGTGTCCCACCGCCGCGCCGCCGGATCAGCCAGCCGGCGGCGGCTCCGGCCCCGGCGCCACCGCTGGCGACGAGGGCGAGTTGCATTATCTGCTCGGCTGACAGGCCGGCCCACTTGGCCATCGAGATGACCACGACGATCGGCAGCAGGGCCGCGCCGGCATAGACGACGAACATCAGCGCCTGGTGCCAGCGCAGCCGGATGTACAGCTGGTTCGTCGTCTCGTCGTCGGTCGCCCGGCGTAGGTGATGGTCGCGGAACTCCAGCTCGTTCCTGGGGGGCTTGCCGTCGTAGGGGTTCGGCTTCCCGCGCCCGGCGGCGCTCCGACCGCGCGGTGTCCGATCGTTGTTGTTGGTCGCCGGAGCGCTCACTGTGCCCCCTCCCGGGGGAATCGGAGGTTGTTCTGTGGGGGAGCAACACGTCCAAGGCTACGACGGTCGCGACCGTCGCACAACGTGACCGCGAGCTTCGCTTCGCGTATTCCTCCACTTTCCAGCGTCGCCGGCCGTCACCCATCCGAGGGTATCCCGCAGAAACCAGCCGCGTGACTGCTCCCCCATGGAGCAGTACGCCGTACAGTGGAGGGAGCCCTCGGAGGAGGTGTCGGTGCCATGACCAGGCCTGAACTGACGAAGATCATCGCTGCCCGCATCCGCCGCCTACGCGACGAACGCGGCTGGTCCGCCCGCCGGCTCGCCGAGCAGTGCGAGGAACTCGGCATGCCGTCGCTGTCCCGCAGCACGATCGCCAAGATCGAGGCGGGCCTGCGGGGGATCGACGTCGAGGAGCTGCACCTGCTGGCGATGGCGCTCGGGGTCACCTTCGACCAGCTCACCGCCGACACCTCGATCACCGTTCTCCACCTGTCCAACCTGCGCTTCGCGCCGGGGCAGGCCTTCGGCTCGCCGGTGCCGGCGGGCACCCACGAGCAGGTTCTCCAGGCACTGTGCACGGACCTCGACCTGCTGTCGCGCAGCCTCGCGGGCGCCCGGCCCGACCTGGTCGTGGTCAGCGGCGACCTGGCGGTCACCGGCCGGCCACGGGAATTCGACCTGGTGAAGGCGTTCCTGGAGGGGCTCGCCGAGCACCTCGGTGTCGGCTTCGGCCGGATCGCGATCGTGCCGGGCGAGCGGGACGTCAACGAGGCGGCGGCCCGGGCGTACCTGGCGCAGTGCGAGGCCGACGACGTGGCGCCGGTCAAGCCCTACTGGCACAACTGGCGCCACTTCGCCACCCTGTTCGACGCCTGGCCGGAGGACCGCCAACAGGCCAGGATGCAGAGGGAACACCCGTGGAGCCTGTTCGAGCTGCCCGACCTTCGGGTGGTGGTGGCCGGGCTCAACTCCACGATCGACGCCGAGCCCGCCGCCCCCGGCAGCGGGCCCCGGCCGGGGCGGATCGGCGCGGAGCAGGCGCGGCACCTGGCCGAGTCGCTGGCCACGTACGAGGAGCGGGGCTGGCTGCGCATCGGCGTGGTGCACCATGATCCACACGGAGGCGCCGGGCCGGAACAAGAGCGGCTCGCCGACGCCGACCTGTTCGACGGGCCCCTGGGCCACCGGCTGAACCTGCTGCTGCACGGCAACGGCGATGAGAAGTCCCCGGCCGGCAGCCGGCTGGCCGGTGGGTTGCCGGCCTTCGGGCTCGGCCCCACCCCGGGCCCGGACGCGGCCAGCCGCTACCAGCTCTTGCGACTGACCGAGGACGGCCTGGTCCGGCTCAGCCGCCGATTCGATCGGGAACAGGCCCGCTGGGTGGGCGAGGCCGGCGACATGGTCGACCCGCCCCGGTGGTCGTCGCCGGTGACGCTGACCTGGCGGGGGGCGGACAACACGTTCCCGGTGTCGTCGGCCCACCGGGTCGTGGCGCGTTCCGGGGACGGCTGGAGGCCGGCCGGTTCGGACTGGGAGCAGCTCGACTCCCGGCGCCTGCTGCTGGACCAGATCGCCGACGTGTGCCTGGCCCGGCATCCGGGTGCGGTGGTGCACCGGATCAAGGGCGCCGTCCCGTACCTGCGGGTGACCTATGCCGACGGCGGGCGGGCACGGCAGCTACGCGTCGGCGCCTGCGTGCGTACGGTCGGCGAACACGACGTGGACGCCTTCCTGGAGCAGGTGCACGGCGCCGACCCCGACGTCGAGTCGGAACTGGTCTACCAGGGCGACGAGCCGGCGAGAGCGCTGCGCGACTACGCCCGCCGACGCAAGGTGCGGCTGCGCAGCTTCCTGCAGTTCCAGGGGCTGCTCGACCTCACCGGCTACCTGCGGGCCCAGTCCGAGGCGCTGCTGGCCGACCCCCGCTATCCCGCGCAGGGTTACGTCCCGCAGCGGTTCGTCGACAAGACCCACGCCGCCGCCCGCCCGCGCGCCGACGGCGAGGAGACCCGCGACGACCTCGTCGCGGAGCTGCTGGAGCTGGTCGACGGCGACGAGGGCCGGTTCGTCCTGCTGCTGGGCGACTTCGGGCGCGGCAAGACCTTCGCGCTGCGGGAACTGACCCGGCGCATCACCGCGGAACTGCCGCACGTGCTGCCGATCCTGATCGACCTGCGGGCCTCGGACAAGGCCAACACGCTGGAAGGGCACGTGGCGGCGCACCTGGCGAACCACGGTCACGACAAGATCGACCTGCCCGCCTTCCGGTACATGCTGGACCACGGCCGGATCGTGCTGATCTTCGACGGCTTCGACGAGTTGGTGGCCCGGGCGACCTACGCCCGGGCGGCGGACCATCTCGGCACGTTGCTGGCGGCCGCCCGCGGCCATGCCAAGATCATTGTGGCCAGCCGGACCCAGCACTTCGCCGCGCACTCGCAGGTCGCCACCGCGATGGAGGCGCAGCTCGGCAGCCTGCCGCAGCGGCGCGTGCTCAGCCTGTCGCACCTGTCCGCCGAGCAGATCCGCGCCCTGCTGATCCAGCGGTTCGGCGGGCAGGTCGAGGAGGTCGACCGGCGGCTGGAGCTGCTGGCGAGCATTCCCGGGCTGATGCCGCTGGCGACCAATCCCCGGATGCTCAGCTTCATCGCCGACCTGCCCACCGACCGGCTGCGCGCGGTGTCGGCGGCGAGCCGCACGATCAGCCCCGCCCGCCTGTACGCGGAGATCATCGACGCCTGGCTCGGCTACGAGGGCGACCGGACGCAGGACATTCGCGGCGTGCCGCTCGGCCTGGCCGCCGGGGACCTGTTCGCGGCGGTCACCGCGCTGGCGCTACGGCTGTGGGAGCGCGGTGAGGCGCTGATGCGGGTCGAGGAGATCGAGGACCTGGCCGGCACCCTGACCGACCTGGCCGGCCGGCACCTGTCCGCCGAGCAGATCACCCACGCCATCGGCGCCGGCAGCCTGCTCATCCGCACCGACGACGGCGTCTTCAGCTTCATCCACGAATCCGTCACCGAGTGGCTGGTGGCCCGGCACCTGGCCGACGACCTCGCTGCCACCGACCGCGAGCACACCGGCCGGTTGCACGCCCACCCGCTGTCCCAGCTCACCATCGACTTCCTGTGCGACCTGGCCGAGCCGTCGGCCTGCCGGCGCTGGGCGGACCAGGTGCTCAACGACCCCGACGCCACCCCGGCCGCCCGGATGAACGCGGGACGGATCATCGCCCGGTTCAGCACCTCCCCCGGGCTCAACCTGCGCTCGGCCCTGCTCAGTGGGCTGCACCTGACCGCACGGTCGTGGCCGGCGGCGGACCTCACCGACGCGGACCTGACCGGGGCCCGGCTGGCGGACATGGCCCTCACCGGCGCCACCCTGCGCGGGGCGCGGCTGGCCGGCGTCGCCATCGAGGACAGCGACCTGTCCGGGGCCGACCTGCGCGAGGCGAACCTGACCGGCGCCCGGATCGTGGGCAGCGACCTGACCGGGGCCGACCTGACCGGGGCCGACCTGACCGACGCGCGGATCCTCACCACCAACCTGACCGACGCGGTGCTCACCGACGTGCGGTGGCGACGTGCGGCGGTGGTGTCGGCGACCGCCGACCCGGCGGCGCTCGACGGGCTGCGGCGCTGCGGCGCGGTGGTGCTGCCCGGCAGCCCACTGACCACGGCGGTCCGGCCCGTCGCGCTGGGCGTCCTGTTCGGCTTCGAGGAGGGCCGGCTGCCGCGCCCGGTCGGGTACGACGCCGAGGGCGCGTTGCTGGCGATCGGCTGCGAGGACGGCTCGGTACTGATCTGCGACGCCCGGGACAATCGACCGTTGCGTACGCTGACCGGACACGAGTGGCGGACGTACTCGGTGAACTTCAGCCCCACCGAGCCGCTGCTGGCCACCGGCGCCCAGGACGGCCTCGTACGCCTCTGGGACGCGACGACCGGCGAGTGCCGGCACGTGCTGTCCCGACACCGCGAGTGGGTGTGGCCGCTGCTGTTCGACAGCAGCGGCACGCTGCTGGCGACCGGCGACAAGGACGGCGTGGTCCGGGTCTGGGAGGTCGGGACCGGGCGGCTGCGCTGGGAGCTGCCGGGGCACCGGGCACCGGTGTGGACGGCCACGTTCAACCCGGACGGCTCGACACTGGCCACCGGCGACGACGGCGGCGTCGTGCGGCTGTGGGACCTGCGTACCGGCCGGCTGCGCCAGCGCGCCGAGGCGGAGGACAAGCTGACGTACTGGCTGCGGCACGACCCGACCGGCACCTACCTGGCCGGGGGCGCGGAGGACGGGGCCCTGCGGCTGTGGGACCCGAGGACGGGTCGGCTGCTGCACCGCCTGACGGGCCACACCGGCCCGATCTACACCTTCGACTTCCACCCGTCCGGCCGGCACATCGTCAGCGCCGACGTCACCGGCTCGGTGCGGCGCTGGGACCTGCCGGAGGGGGGCGGCCCGCCGGTCGGCCGGGAGCTGGGCCGGCACAGCGGGGCCGTCTACCGGGTCGCCTTCAGCCCGCGCGGCACGATGTTCGCCACCGGCGACAGCGACGGATGGGTCAGGATCTGGGACGACGCCACCTGCGAGGTACGCCACGAGCTGGACCGCCACTACGCGTCGGTGTGGCCGATCACCTTCCGCCCGGACGGTGATCGGCTGGTCAGCAGCAGCAACGACTTCACCACGAAGGTGTGGAGCACCCGCAGCGGAGAATCGGCCGCGGTGCTGCGCGGTCACGGCCGGCAGATGCGGGCGGTCGCCTTCAACCGGGACGGCTCGATGCTGGCCACCAGCAGCAACGACGGCCTGGTCCGGTTGTGGGACCCGATCGCCGGGGAGTGCCGGCAGGTGCTGGAGTCCAACCGGATGGACCGCCTGGTCTCCGTGGCCTTCGGCGCGGAGCCCCACCTGCTGGCCACGGCCAGCAACGACGGGCGGGTGTACCTGTGGGACGCCGCGGCCGGGGTGGAGGGCCGGCAGTTGGAGGTGTCCAGCGACGCGGTCTGGGCCATGGTGTTCGACCCGGCCGGGGACCGCATCGCGGTCGCCAACGACGACCACACGGTGCAGCTGCTGATCCGCACGACCGGGCGTACCGTCGGGTGGCTGCGCGGCTTCCGGGGCCGGGTCCGGGCCCTGGCCTACTCCCCCGACGGCACGACGCTGGCCACCGGCTCGGACGACGAGCTGGTCCGCCTGCACGACCTGGCCGCCGACGAGGTGCGGGTGCTGCCGAAGGCGCACAGCGGACGCATCCTGTGCCTGGCGTACCGGCCGGACGGTCGGCTGCTCGCCTCGGCGAGCGTCGACGGCACGGCGGTGCTGTGGGATCCGCAGGAGCAGGCCGTGCTGCGGGTGCTCAGGCCCGAGCGGCGCAAGCTGTGGACGGTGGCCTTCCATCCCGGCGGCCGGTTCCTCGCCACCGCGGGCGACGAGGAGGTCATCGACATCTGGGATGCGCAGACCGGCCAGCGGGTGCAGGAGCTGACGGGGCACACCCGCCGGATCTGGTCGGTGGCGTTCAGCCCGGGCGGTGACCTGCTGGCCAGCGGCAGCACCGACGGCACCGTCCGGCTGTGGCAACTGGCGCCGGATGGCACGGCCACCCACCGCTGCACGCTGCTGGGCCTGTCCGAGCGGTCCTGGGCGGCGTTCACCCCGAACGGGCGGCACAAGTCGGCCGGCGAGGTCGCAGCCGACTTCTGGCACGTTGCCGGCATGTGCCGGTTCGACATCGGCGAGCTCGACCCGTACCTGGCCGACGTGGGACGGGTACCGGCCGGCGCGCCCCTACGGGACTGAGCCACCCGGCCGGCCACCGCAGCCTCGGCGCGCCCGGACGTGAATCACGTTTCTCCCATTCTCAGGAGCACGTTCCCTTCATCCTCAGGAGACAACTGTCATGATCTACGCGATGCTGGAGCGGGCGATCCGTGCCGGGTCATCCGACGGGGTCGCCGAGCTGGTCCGGACAACCTGGCTGGATCCCCTCGCCAACGGCGAGTCGACGCTGTCCGCGGTGCGTCACCCCCTGGGCTTCACCTGCCTTCCGGTGCTGCGCGACGGCCGGCGGGGAGTCTGCGTGCACCTGTTCGGCGAGCGTCGCACGCCCGTGCGGCTGTCCGTGTCGCCGTTCCACTGCCACAGCTGGGACCTGCTCAGCCACGTCCTCTACGGCTACGTGGGCAACCAGCACCTGACGGTGGTGCCCGGCAGCACGTACCGGGTGTTCGACACCCGCACCACGGCCGCCGGTGACCGGCTCGTGCCGACCGCGCTCACCGTGGACGCCACGGCCGGCGCGCCGGAGCACTGGGCGGCCGGCACCGCGTACGAGTTGGCGGCCGGGGCGTTCCACGCGTCGACCGTCGTGGGTGGGGCACCGGCCGCCACCGTCGTGCTCGGCCTGCATCATCCGGAGAAGCCGGACCTCACCCTCGGTGCCCTGGACACGCCCGCGCACCGGCTGACCCGGCGGCTGCACAGTCGCGCCGAGACGACGTCGCTGGCCCGGGCCGCGCGCGATCGGCTGGCGAAGGGCACCGCCGACCGGTTGGTGCCGGCCGGCCGGCCGTGACCGGCGGCGGCGCGGCGGCGGCAGCGCGGGAGGCGAACAGCCGGTGCTACGGCGACGGCCGGGCGACCCTCGCGTACGTCGACGACCCGTACCACGCGGTGCGCCGACGCCTCATCGGCGCGGCACTGCTGGACGCCGTCGACGACCTCGACGCCGGCGACGGGCCCGGTGGCCCGGCCGGGGCGCTGCTGGAGCTGGGGGCCGGGGCGCGCAGCATCTTCGACAGCCTGCCCGGGCTGCGCCGACCGACCGTGGTGGCCGACCTGTCCTGGCCGGCCCTGACGGAGCTGACGGCCGGGCGGCACCGCCCGGTGCGGTTGGACGTCACCCGGCCGCTGCCGCTGGCGGACCAGTCGGTGGCCGGTGTCGTCGCGGCCGAGCTGATCGAGCACCTGTACCACCCGGGGGCCCTGCTGGCCGAGATCGCCCGGGTGCTGCGGCCCGGTGGCGCGCTGGTCCTGAGCACGCCGAACCTGGCCACGCTCCAGGACCGGATCCGGTTCCTCCTCGGCCGATCGCCGCGCCAGGTCGACCCGATGCACCGGTACCTGCACCTGCACATCCGCCCGTTCACCGCGCAGATGCTGCGCCGGATGCTGCGGGCCGCCGGCTTCGTCGACGTGTCGATCCGGTCGAACTACGTCGGCGTCCAGGTCGGGCGGGGCCGGTGGCTTCAGTCCCGGCTGCTGGCCCGGCTGTTCCCGGGGCTGGGCGGATCGCTCGTCGCCAGCGCCCGCCGCCCGTGGTGAGACGACGGCGGAGCGGCGGGGCCCGCCCGGCGCGACGGCCGCGGTCCGGGCCGCTTCACCACTCGAGCGCCGCTCACCGATGTCAATACGGATTGGCGTTCACGTGACGGCCGGGTGCCAGGCAGACTTGCCACATGACCGCCCAGTTCGGACGCCCCGCCGACGCGGCTCACTTCCTGATCAGCTATTCCCCGGCGGACGAGCGATGGGCGACCTGGATCGCGTGGGAGCTGGAACTCGCAGGCTACCGGACGGTTCTGCAGGCCTGGGATTTCGTGCCGGGAACGAACTTCATCGACTTCATGGACCGGGCGATCCGACAGTCTGCGGCCGTCATCGCGGTGCTGTCGAACAACTATCTCCGCTCCCGGTACGGCCGGCTGGAGTGGCAGGCGGCGTTCCGCAGCTCTCCGGACGACCCGCAGCGGCGGCTGATCACCGTGCGGATCGAGGATTTCGACCCGGACGGGCTGCTGGCCACCATCACCTACGTCGACCTGGTCGGCGCCGCCGACGAACGCGACGCCCGGCAGCGGCTGCTGCGCCGCGTCGGCGAGGCGATGCGCGGTCGGGCGAAGCCCACGGTGGGGCCAGGGTTCCCCGCCGGCCCCACCGCCGCGCGCCGGGACGACGAACTGCCGGCCGGTCAGCCACCGCCGCAGGCCGCCGCGCACCATCCCCGGCTACGGATGCGGCACCCGCCGGCGTACCCGCCGCAACGATCCGCAGCACGTGCCGCCAACGCCGAGGTGACCCTGCTGCACCTGCCCGGTCCACGGTTCGCCCGCCAGCCGTCGGGCGGGTCCGTCCCGCACCAGCCGGCCAAGGAGCTGCTCGAGGCCCTCAGCGCCGGCGTGGAGCGGTTGCTAGCCGCCGGCGGTGCCCGGCCGGACGCGCTGCTGATCAGCGGCAACTTGACCGCGGCCGGCGGCATCCGCGAGTTCGACGAGGCGCTGACGTTCCTGACCCGGCTCCGCGGCGTCCTCGATCTGGACGTGCGGCGCATCGCGGTGGTGCCCGGCCCGCGCGACGTCAACCACGCGGCCTGCCGCGCGTACTTCGCCAGTTGCGAGGCGGACGAGGTGACGCCGCAGCCGCCGTACTGGGACAAGTGGCGGCACTACTTCCGGTTCTTCGCCGAACTGTACGACGGGGTGGACGGGCCCACATTCGATCGGCATCGGCCGTGGAGCGTCTTCGAGATGCCCGACCTCAGTCTGGTGGTCGCCGGCATCAACTCCACGATGGCGGAGAGCCATCGACCGGACGACCACTACGGCCTGGTCGGCGACGCCCAGGCGCGCTGGTTCGCCCGGCACCTCGACCGCTATCGGTCCATGGGCTGGCTGACCGCCGGGCTGATCGGCCACGCGGCCGAGCCGGCCGCCGCCGATGCGGTCCGCGACCATGACAGCGTCAGTTCGCTGCTGGTGCCCCGGCTGCACCTGATCGTGTCACCACCCGGGCCATGCGACGGGGGCGCGGACTGCGATCCGACCCTCATCCGGCTGTCCACCGGCGCGGCCGGCGACGTCCGGTCCCGGGTGATCGCGTCCGTGCCCGTCCACCGACCGTCCGACGACCGCCCCTGAGGCCCCGGCGCGGGGCCGGTTTCTTTCTCGGCCGGACACCGGGGGACAATGGCCGTACCAGCGACGACGGCCGGTCCCGGCCGTGCGGCGGGGCTCGATCGGAGGAAGCGTCATCGTGGTCATCGCGGGACTCGTGCTGGCTGGCATCGCCGGCCTCATCCACGTCTACATCTTCTACCTCGAGTCGATCGCCTGGACGGGTGCCCGCGCCCGCGCGGTTTTCGGCATCGCCAGCCCGGCGGATGCGGAGAGGACGAAGGCGCTCGCCTTCAACCAGGGTTTCTACAACCTGTTCCTGGCGATCGCCATCGCGATCGGCATCGTCCTCTTCGCGTCCGGCTCGCGGACCGTCGGCGCGACTCTGGTCTTCGTCGGTGCCGGCTCGATGGTCGCCGCCGGCCTGGTCCTCCTGCTCTCGAGCCCCGCGAAGGCCGGCGCGGCCCTCAAGCAGCTCGTTCCCCCGCTTCTGGGCATCGTCGCCCTGGCGATCGGGCTCGCCTCCTGAGATGACGTCCACCGAGTGCTCGTCGCCGAGCCTACCCCCGACGACGAGGCGGTCCCCTACCTAGAGCCTCGTCCTCATCGACCCCGCGCGCGCCACACCTACCCGAAGTTGCGAGATCAGCTTGGGGAGGACTCGATACGCGGCGGCTCCTCTTCTTGCTTCCAGGCCCACCCATCGCCCAAGATGGACCCCCATGCGAATCAAGAGTCTGCTCGCCTGCGCATCGATCACGGCAGCGATGGTCGTTGCTGCGGCGTCACCCGCGTCCGCTGCAACCGGATACAACCGTTGCCCGGACTTCAAGATGTGCGTGTTCACCGGTCCGAATGGGTCGGGCACCATTGCGTGGTTCTCGACCGGTGACGGCAACCTTGGGGACAGCTCGGGTCCGGTCGGGATGAACAACAACATCGAAAGCATCTGGAATCGCAGTGGACACACCTGGGAGCTCTTCGACGGGGCCGGGTACTCCGGAACCATGTGGACGTCCAGGCCGTACGTCGGTGGCAACAACGTGATCGCCGCTGCTGCCAACAGGGTCTCCTCACTGCGCGACACCTGAGGTCGAGACGTGCATGGGCCACCACTAGCGCGAATGCCCCTCAACCGTCCAGTGAACAGCGGCAAGCTGATCAACCTGCTCGCGCTGCTCGCCTGAGCCGAGCAGTCCCGCGTCGCTGGCGACGACTACGCGACGGGCATCGTTTCGAATCGATGGCTTGTCTGTGTGAACGGTAACACGTTAGTCTCCCCTCAAGGAGCGAAGGGCGTGCTCCGGCCGGCCGGGCCTCGATCAGGAACCGGCTGCCGGGGTCACGAGCAGCGCAACGGCAGGTGTCCGGGCCCATCCGCCGAGCGCTACGGCACCGCCACGCGATGCCGACCGGCGACGGGAGCCGCTGTCGGCCAGTCCTCGGAGCTGACGCCGACAGGCGCGGTGACCTGCCGAGCGATTCCACGAGCCCGCGACGCGTCCCTCGGGCGATCACCCGGCCGGTTCCACCCGCCGCCCCTGTCCCGGCGGCTGCGGGGCCAGTCGGGCCGTCCCGACCTCCGCCGTCCCGCGCACCCGGGCACACCCCGCCACACGCGCCACCGATCAGCAGCTCCAGTACCTCACAGAGGAGGTCAACGGCAGTGAAACGCTCACGTCTTCGGCTCTGGCTCGCCGCGACGACGGCCCTCGCCGTCAGCGCCGCCGGGGCCACCACGGCCGTCTCCGCCCAGGCCGCCGTCGGTTGCAAGGTCACCTACACGGTGACCAACCAGTGGGAGGGCGGCTTCGGCGCCAACGTCATCGTGGACAACCTCGGCGACCCGATCACCGGTTGGCGTCTGACCTGGTCCTTCACGGCGGGGCAGACGATCAGTCAATTGTGGAACGGCACGGTCAGCCAGTCGGGCGGCCAGGTGACGGTAACCAACGCCTCGTTCAACGGCACCATCCCCACCGGAGGCAACGTCAACTTCGGGTTCAACGGCACCTGGACGTCGAGCAACCCGGCTCCGACCAGCTTCGCCCTCAACGGGGTCACCTGCACCGGGACCGTCCCCACGGGCAACCCGACCACTCCGCCGCCGACCACGCCCCCGCCGACCACACCGCCGCCGACGACGCCCCCGCCGACCACGCCGCCGCCCTCGGGGTCGTTCACGAATCCGGTGTTGTGGCAGGACTTCGCCGACATCGACATCTTCCGCGTCGGTGACGCCTACTACTACTCCGCCTCCACCATGCACTACTCGCCCGGCGCGCCGATCCTGCGCTCCTACGACCTCGTCAACTGGGAGTTCGCCGGCCACTCCCTGCCCCGCCTCGACTTCGGCGCCAAGTACGACCTCAACGGCTCCCACGCCTACGTCGACGGCGTCTGGGCGTCGGCCATGAACTACCGCAAGAGCAACAACACCTTCTACTGGCTCGGCTGCATCGACTTCTCCAGGACCCACGTCTACAGCTCCACCGCCGTCGAAAGCGGCTGGAACCGCATCTCCACCATCAACAACTGCTACTTCGACGCCGGGCTGCTCATCGACGACAACGACACGATGTACGTCGCCTACGGCAACACCCAGATCAGCGTCGCCCAGCTCTCCGCCGACGGCAAGACGCAGGTCCGCGCCCAACAGGTCTTCTCCACGCCCTCCAGCGTCGGCACCCTCGAAGGCGCCCGTTTCTACAAGCGCAACGGCAACTACTACATCTGGCTCACCCGCCCCGCCAACGGTCAGTACGTCCTCAAGTCCACAAACGGGCCCTTCGGCCCCTACGAGATGCGCCAGGTCCTGCTCAACATGCCCGGCCCCATCTCCGGCGGCGGCGTCCCTCACCAGGGCGGTCTCGTGCAGACCCAGAACGGCCAGTGGTACTACATGAGCTTCATCGACGCATACCCCGGCGGCCGGGTGCCCGCCCTCGCGCCGATCAGCTGGACCGCCGACGGCTGGCCCCAGATCCAGACCGTCAACGGCGCCTGGGGCGCGTCCTACCC